>JAFDIC010000168.1 GCA_019308525.1 Deltaproteobacteria bacterium | reverse complement strand
TTACCGAGAGGACGGCATACCTTGTCAACGATGAGCTGGCGCAAATCCTAAGGAAATGGCCGAAGAGAAGGAATGAGGTCCAGGTACTGGGACCCGCTGAATCCCCCCTTACAAGGCTGAAGGGCAAGTACAGATGGCAGATCCTCATAAAATCAAAGGATCCTGGCCTGCGAAACCATTTGCTTCAGGGGGTGGAGCTGGCCTCCCGGAAGCTCTTGAGGGGAAGGGGTGTGAGCATGGTTATTGACGTGGACCCGTACCATATGATGTGAAAGTCATGTCCCTCAGGAACCAGAGCCGGACTGGGTAAAGATGTGTCAAGGGGTTTCCGGGATTGTGGGCCTGTAAACCGCGGCAGAGAGATATCCCACGACCCTGCTCCTGTCCCCTGTGACATCACCTGAATTGGCGTAACAGAGGATCTCTGATGATCATTGATTTTCATGTCCATATATTTCCTCCCGGTTTCACAGAGAACAGGCACGCCCTTTTCTCTGAAGAGCCTGGATTTAGATGGCTCTATGATGACCCTAAGGCCGAAATGGTCGCGGTGGAAGAGCTTCTGAGGGTCATGGACGAAGACGGAATTGACAAGGCTGTAGTCTTTGGCTTTCCCTGGGAAAAGGAAGATCGCTTCAGGAGGCACAACGATTACATATTGGAATCGGTCCATAGGCACCCTGACAGGCTTATGGGGTTCTGTTGTTTTTCTCCCATCTCACCAAGGGCTGCCATTGAGACGGAAAGGTGCCTACTGTCGGGTCTTTCAGGTGTCGGGGAAATAGGGATCTACCATCTTCCTTTCCGTCCTGAGCATATTGCTGCAATGGAAGAATGCATGCATCTGTGTCGAGACCGGGACGTACCGTTCATGCTGCACGCAAATGAACCCGTGGGACATCAGTACAGGGGCAAAAGCAGTATGGACCTGGGGTGTCTCTACCGTTTCGTAAAGACCTACCCCTCAAACAAGATCGTCCTGGCCCATTGGGGAGGGGGCCTCCTCTTTTTCGCCCTCATGAAAAGGGAGGTCGGAGAGGCCCTGGCAAATACCTGGTTTGATACCGCAGCATCCCCTTACCTCTACAGGCCTGATATATACAGGGTGGCAGGAGATATTGTAGGCCCAGAAAAGGTCCTGTTCGGCTCTGATTATCCCCTGATCAGGCCGCACCGGTATTTGGAGGAAATGAGAGAGGCCCGTCTTTCTTCCAGGGCAGTGGCGACCATAACCTGGAAGAATGCTGCAAGCCTGCTGAAGTTGGGTGGGGGGAGAGTATAGCTCGGAGCTGTTTCAGGCAGACGCGGGGGCGGCTCCTCGCCGGAAGGGTGGTCTAAGTATTGACGAATTGCCAATCATTTGCTATAGTTAATCTATTTGAGTGTCAATGGGTTCAGGGGATGTCAAGGAATGGTCGGTGAGGCTACCTGATTTTCCTTGAGAGCCGGTTTGGATTAAAGGGGTGAGCAGGGCAAAAACGGGGTGATTCAGAGAGGAGGATCCATGGGGGGTAGAAAAAGACGTCGGCTATACCCGATCGTGGACAAGTCGCTCCAGTACAAGTTTCTGGCGCTTGTCTTCGTATACGGGATGATCATAGTTTTATTCATCGGTGTCGTCCTGTTCGTCCCTGACATTTTGGACATAATGAATGAAGATCTGAGCCTGGAACTCCGTGCCAAGGCCGCTGACAGGATGCTTGCGCTCCATTTCAGGATATGGCCTGCGGTGCTGGCCCTCGTGTGCCTGCTTGCAATCCATTCCTTCCGTGTATTCCTTCGAATCGCCGGGCCCCTTTACCGTTTCAAGCAGGCGTTCGCCAGTGTTGGCGAGGGCGACCTGGGTTTCAGGTTGAAACTGAGGAAAAAGGACTACCTCCATGAGGAGGAAAAGGCATTCAACAAGATGCTGGATGGGCTTCAGGAACGACTGGAGATGTTGTCCGAATGCCTTCGCAAGGGGATGGTATCGATAGAGGCCCTTGAAAAGACCCTGACCAAGAAAAACCTCGACAGCGAAGAGAAACGATTATTATTGGAACACGGTAATAGCCTGAAGGCAATGGCAGGGGAGATGATGCGTTTTCAACTAAACAAGAGCAGTGAGAGCGATGAAGAAGAGCGAGCCACAGGGGCACCACCATAAGGGTTTCGATAACAGAACCCGTTCGGAGGCCTCCAGAGAATGGAGATCATGGGGGTCCCGAGGGATGCACGTGCACCGGGACAACCTGGGATTCACCCTGCTCGAGCTGTTGATAGTTATTGCCATAATCGGGATCTTTTCGGCAGCAGCGGTTGTGAGCTATAAGGCCTTCATGGAGAAGGCCAGGAAGATCCAGGCACTGGCCCAGCTCAAAAAGATCCATCTGGCCATCGAAGACCTCGCCATTGACACGGGCATGTGGCCGGGGCCGAATCCCGTGGGTGAAACAGCGCACAAGGAGGTGTGGGACCTGACCAAGAAGAAAGCGGGGCTCGTCAAGGCGGACAAGAAATTTGAAAATTGGAACGGTCCCTATATTGACGCCATACCCCTGGATCCTTGGGGGAGCAAGTATTTTTTTGACCCCGATTATCATATAGATGGAAAAGAATACGCCGTGATAGGTTCCTTTGGCCCTAATAGGAAGGGCAAGAACAAGTATGACTCGGATGATGTAGTCTTGATCCTTCCCGCGACATAGGGGCCGGCCTGCGGGGATAAATCAAATCGCAAGAAGGACGGCACAGGTTCACTGGGAGCGGTAGCAAGAGGCTTCCCGCTGCAAGTTGCTTCCGCAACAAAACGGGGTGTTGCGCTACTCGATCAGGGGATAATTGGCGGCTCTCTGGGTCTTTCGGGGTCCGCCGGAGCCACCTGCGGACCAGTCCTTGAAGGACAGGATCTTTTCATAGTCATCCAGCCTTCCAAGGGCCTTCAGTCGGTCTATGATCTCTTGCCATGCGCAGTCAATATCCTGGTTGATTTCACATTTTCCCGCGGTGGAACCGCCACAGGGGCCGTTGAAGAGCTTCTTGGCACAACGTGCGACAGGACAGATTCCTGCGGTATAGGTGAGTATACAATCCCCGCAGCCGCGACATTTCTCGCGCCAGGTCCCTGGCTCGTCAAGGGCTCCCAGGAAGGTCGTATTGAGGGCGGGAATGACGGGGAGTTGCGGAAATGCCTCTGCCAGGGTCTGGACACCGGCGCCGCATGCCAGCGATAAAATGGCATCCGTGTCCCTGGGCACTTCCAGGTAGGACTTCACAAGATCCAGCTCGCACTGCCTCTGGATGGTGTCCACATGAAAGGATGGAGGGCCGTCTTCATATTTTGCCTTGTTATGGAGGTCCTCCGTAAGGGTGCGGGCCTCGCGGTCACCGCCGGATAGACAAACGGTTACGCAGCTCCCACAGGCGAGGACCAATATCTTTTTGTAGCCGGTGACACTTGAGACGATCTCTTCAAAGGGTTTGAGCTTGCCCACTATCATTCTTCCGCTCCCTGTGCTTGCTCTTTGACCGGCGAAAGGCGCTTCCATAAAGCCAGTGGAAGCGATTTTCGATGCCGGGGACATAGGTTCTGGAGTTCATGGTCAACCTTGTCGGCCAGTGTGCCTTCGAAGTCCGCAGTGTAGAGGGGTTCGCCGCAAACGATGCATCGAAGGAGTTCCATGCTCGCTACCTCATCCCAGGTTCCGCGCAACAGGTGCTGGAACTCCACTGCGTCATTGGGACAGATCCTCCAACAATTGCCGCACCTGGCGCATTTGGTCATGTTATGAAGAAGGGTCCTCTTATCCCCGTTATCCCGGTAATTGAGTGCGTTGGCCGGACAGTTCTGTACACACGCAAGGCAGCCGTTGCAATTGTCGTTTACGCGAAAATAGGACATGTGCTTGCCTCCCTTTTGGTTGTGAGACTCATGCCGCTGTGGTCCCGGCCAGGGACCTGAATTTCTTGGCAGAGGCAAGAATCCGGGGGTACTGGGCCCTGTGGGGTTCTACAAATGTCAGGGCCTTTGGCTCACAGACGCGGACACACTCAGGGCTGCCGTCACAAAGATCGCATTTGAAGGCCAGCCCCCGTGACTCATCAAAGCCCATCGCCCCGGTGGGACAGGCAGAGAAACACATTCTACAGCCTATGCAACGGCCCTTATCAATTATCACTCTACCCAGCTCCTCGTCCCGAGTAATAGCATCTTCAGGACACGCAGCCATACATGGGGGGTCCTCGCACTGTTGGCAGGTGGTTGGCAGGTAGAACTCGTCCTGATCGTCCAGCTTCAAGATCCGGATACATGAAAGCTCCGGGTCCTCAAAACCGTTCTGCCTTACAGAACAGGCAGTCTCGCAGTCTTTGCACCCGTTGCAATTCCCAGGTTCTATGAAGATCATCTTGCTCATTGTAGGTTTACCTCGGAAAGGGCTCGCTCACCTCTAGAAAGGAGCCGTATTCAGCGGGCTGAACGCTATCCATCCCTTTCTTGTTTTTCAATTTAGCAAGCGGGAAATGGCCTGTCAAGCAAATTTTATATTTTTTGAGTATAAATCTCAAATGCAGCGACTGCCAAGGGAAATCATGATCCAGGATCGAAGAGGAGAAAATCAAGCGTGCGGACAAAGTTATATGGGGGGAAAGCTCCATGTGTTCAGTAAGCCGAACTAAAGAAAGCAAGTCCCCGGATCCAGGAACGGGGCATAGGTGTTTCGGGGATGGCATTCGGGGGAGAGGATCATCCTGACATCGCCGTCGATCAGGAGGCCACTTTCTGCGCCTTGATGGAAGAGTTGAATTATATTATAAAAAATACAAAGGAGCAAGTTCCAGCCGATAGCTCTCTTTTGTCGGCAATGAGGAGGCGAGCAACTTCTCCCCGTGAAAGGTTCCTATGACTGAGATAGAGGATATCAAGCCCCATTCAGCTAGAGAGGAATCACTCACCGAGTTGGAAGCACAGGTGGAGAGGGTGACCTATGCCAACGAAGAGACTGGTTACACGGTGGCCAGGATGACCAGCGCCGGACATCGCGACCAGGTAACGGTTGTGGGAAACCTGATTTGTCCCACGCCTGGAGAGATGCTGGTCATGAGGGGGGTGTGGGAGGATCACCCGAAGTATGGGAGGCAATTCAAGGTCTACTCCCACCACAAGAAGTTCCCGGCAACGGTGGAAGGAATAAAGAAATACCTGGGCTCGGGCCTTATCAAGGGTATAGGGCCTGTGATGGCATCAAGGATAGTGGAGAAATTCGGCAGCAGAACCCTGGAGATCATCGAAGGTAACACAGAAGAACTGACCAAGGTTCAGGGTGTGGGCCGCAAACGCATAGATCTGATAAGGAAGGCCTGGAAGGAGCAGAGGGAAATAAGGGAGGTCATGATATTCTTGCAGCAGCACGGGATAAGTCCCGCCTATGCAACAAAGATATTCAAGAAGTACGGTTGGGATTCCATATCCGTGGTCACCAACAATCCATACAGGCTAGCCACGGAGGTCTCCGGGATAGGTTTCCTAACCGCTGATGGCATTGCAGAAAGGCTCGGTTTTGAAAAGGATTCACCGGCGAGGGCAGCGGCCGGGATCCTCTACGTGCTGACCCAACTTACAGAGGAGGGGCATGTGTACTACCCCTACGAACCGTTGATTGAGAAATGCCGGGAAATCCTGGAGGTGGGGCGGGAGACGGTCCAGAGGGCCTTCGGTAACGTTGTGCTGGAAAACAAGGTGGCCTTAGAGGATCTCAACGTTGATATTGATCACTTCAAGACCAACCATAAGGCCGTTTATCTGGCTCCCTTGTATGGGGCGGAAAAGGGGCTTGCCCATCACCTGGTGCGGCTGATCCAGGGCGGCAAGAAAATCAGGAGAATTGACCTGGA
Organism: Deltaproteobacteria bacterium; assembly: GCA_019308525.1. Next base: position 2,115 of record JAFDIC010000168.1, on the reverse strand, counting down.
AAGGGCCATCAAATGGGTGGAAGGACGTATTGGTTTCCCCTTGGCCCCGAAACAGGTGGAGGCAGTGAAAAAGGCCATAACGGAGAAGGTAATGGTGATCACCGGCGGCCCGGGAACGGGGAAGACAACCATCATAAGGGCGGTGCTGGAGATTTACAGGCAGCTCGGGGCCAGAATAAGGCTGGCCGCCCCTACGGGCAGGGCTTCCAAAAGGATGAGTGAAACCACGGGCTACCCCGCCCAGACCATACATCGGCTCCTGGAATTCAGCCCCCGGAGGTGGAGATTTGAAAGGAACCAGGAAAGGCCCCTCAAGGTCGATGTCCTTATTGTGGATGAAGTCTCCATGATCGACACGATTCTCGGGCACCACCTTTTTTGCAGCGTGCCCTCGGAGGCGACCGTGATCCTGGTCGGCGATGTGAATCAGCTTCCATCCGTGGGGCCTGGTAATGTGCTGAAGGATATCATAGGCTCGGGGGTGGTGCCGGTCGTGGAGCTGAAGGAGATCTTCCGCCAGTCGAGCGAAAGTCAGATAGTGGTCAATGCCCACAGGATCAATACTGGTCATATGCCCTCCATAAGACCAGCGCCCAACAGGTTGGAGGACTTCTATTTCATTGAGCAGGAAGACCCGGAGCAGGTTCTGGGCATCATAATAGAGCTGGTGCGTGAAAGGATACCCGGACGTTTCAAAATGGATCCGGTAAACGACATCCAGGTGCTGTGCCCGATGCATAAGGGCATCGTGGGGACGGACAATTTGAACAGAAGACTACAGGAGATCTTCAACCCTTCGAGACAGGAAGTGGTAAAGGGTGGAAGAAGATTTCGTCTCAGGGACAAGGTTATGCAGGTCAGGAACAACTACGAGAAAGAAGTCTTCAACGGCGACATAGGCCTGATCACCTCCATAGACGAGGAAGCCCAGGAAGTAACGGTGAGCTTTGATGGTGCCCCTGTCTCCTATGATTTCTCTGAGCTGGAGGAGCTTGTCCTGGCCTACGCCATATCCGTTCACAAGTCCCAGGGAAGTGAGTATCCCTCGGTCGTACTTCCCCTATTGCCGCAGCATTTCATGCTCCTTCAAAGGAACCTGATTTACACGGCCGTAACCAGGGGGAAGAGACTTGTGGTGATAGTGGGCAGCAAAAAGGCCCTGGCCATGGGCGTAAAGAATGACCGGATAGTGAGCAGGTTTACGCACCTGTCGCAGCGATTGCGCGCCATGGAAAGGTGGAAAGATTAGGGGCCGAGCGAATTGCAAGGCAGATTGCTCAATTCGGGCCAGCGGGGAATTGGACTTTCTTCGGGACCGTCAACCCTTTTTTCTGAAGATGAGCCTGATCGGTGTGAGGTCAAGACCAAACCTCTCCCTGAATTGGTTTATGAGGAAACGCTCGTAAGAGAAATGTACGAGATCGGGCCTGTTCATGAAGATTACAAATGTAGGAGGCCGGGTATGGATCTGGGTTGCATAAAAGATCTTGACTCTTCCCTTGCTGGCCCTGGGAGGAGGATTTTTCGCTATTATCTCTTCAATGGCCCTGTTCACTGCATTTGTAGGGACGCGATGGCTGAATTGCCGGTATAGGAGATCGATCTTGTCAAACAATTTGTTTACCCGTTCCCCGGTCAGGGCGGAGATGTTTATCTTCGGCGCAAAGGAGACAAAGTGCAGTTGTCGGTCCATGGAGTGATTAAGCAGCCTGATCTTTTCGGAGTCCCCCTTTACGAGGTCCCACTTGTTGAGGGCGAGTATAACGCCCCGCCCCCTCTCAAGGGCATAACCGCATATGCGGGCATCCTGTTCCACGATCCCCTCTGAGGCATCCAGGAGAACCACCGCAATATGGCAGCGATCAAGGCTCTTGAGGGTCTTTATCATGGAGAATTTCTCGATTCTTTCCTTAACCCTTCCCCTCCTCCTCAGTCCGGCGGTATCTATGAGCAGGTATTTCCTGCCCTGTCTCTCACAAAGGGTATCAACGGAATCCCTCGTAGTGCCGGGCAAGTCGCTTACAATCAATCTCTCAGATCCCAGGATACGATTGATAAGGGATGATTTCCCCACGTTGGGTCTCCCCAGGATAGAGATCCTGGTTCGATCCTCTT
>JAFDIC010000167.1 GCA_019308525.1 Deltaproteobacteria bacterium | reverse complement strand
CCTATTGGTTGCATGGGTCTTCCAAGTGACTTGTCTCTTGTCACTCGTCACTTCTTTTTTGGCACGGATTTCGCGGATTACGCGAATAATCTGGTCTATGTCTATGGTGATTCGGGCACCCGAATCACCATAGAAGCCATCTGGCACCATCACATGCTGGAAGGAACCTCCGGTTTTCGCCACCTTCCCTTTTGCAGGCGACTTACATTGCCCCTTCTTTTCCCGCCGTAGGCCGAAAGAGGTTTTTTCAATCAAGAGGCCTTGATTGAAAAAAGACTTACATCATCCGTGTAATCCGTGCAATCCGTGCCAGGAAATCCCTGTCTCCCAGAGATATCCGGGTCGCGGCAAGATGCTGCTCCTAGAGGAAGTCACGAGTTACAAGTGACAAGTTACAAGTGAGTGATACTTGTCACTTCTTCGGTCCTTGGTTGTCGGTCGTAGGTCCTGTGTGCTTCTTGAGCAGTGCTCCGCCCCTTCCCTTCCAGGGGTCCGTGAGTATTATCTTATTGTAATTATGAAGGTTATTGTCCTTTCCCCGTGCCAGGAACCCAGGGAGGCACTGGTGAGGGAACTGATATAGCTCCTATCATATCACGGGAAACTTGCCAATATGTTTGGGAGTATCGCCCTGTAGGATTTTGGGCAAAAAAAACGAGGAGAACGCGCCGCCGCACACTCCTCGCTTTTGGGGTCGACCTACATGGTCTCTTTCACAGCAAAAATAGTATATAGTGGATACGCTGCTGGTTAATGATGAACCGCGGCCGCTCCCTCGTCCCCTGCCGCAGCCGCGCCTACGATAACAGCCGCAGCTATCCCGCCAATTACCGCCAGGGTGACCGCGCTCACACCTGCTGCCGTCCCTGCGGCTGCCGCCCCTGCCGCTGCCTCACCGGCACCCGCGGCCCCTGCTGCTCCTGCTTGCGCCACTTCGGTTGGGGCGGCTCCTGTCGCCTCACCTGCCTTGGGAAGTAGCTTCTTTTCGGCCGCCAGAGACAATCGAGTTGTCACAGGCAAAATCACGAAAGATAACAGAAGAAAGCAGATTCCCACTTTTGCACCCATACCTGGTTTTCCCCTCTTCATCTTCCCCCTCCTTTGTCGGATCAATCCTAGATCCTGTTATCTTTGTCTACCTGTTGATCTTTCTTTTAAATCAATGTGTATTTATAGTACTTCATTCATTGTTTGTCAACATAAATCTCTTTTTCTTCTTTTTTACTTTTGTCAAAGAATCATGGGAGCCTCTACTGGGTTACGGGCTGTCTGTCCTACCGGAAACAGAAAGCCCTGTTTTTGAGAAAAGGCCCGAAGGGTGTCCGTAAGCCAGTGGAAATACCCTTTCCATATCCTCGAAAATCCCGAATTCCTCCCGCTCGCGCCCCCGAAGAGCAAACGCATCCCCTCCTGAAGATCCTCCTTGATCCCTCTCTGGGTACAATTCCCCGCAGCTTGCTGCCCATGGTCATGTATAATGCCCCTGGATGTGTCGCGGAGTTTAAGGCATCCAGGAGCCAGAACCCGGAAGGACAAAGTTAGTATGGGGCTGCTTGTAGGGTTGTTCTATTGCGGCTCCTGAACTCCTGGTACCCCCCGGCTTGCTGCGGGGCAGTTCACCAGAGACAGGCCTTCCTCAATAGTACATGAACTTGTCCCAGAACTCCTTATCGTCCATTTTCCAGTCTGGGCCAAAGCGTCTTTCGAAAAAAGCACCCAGCCTATCCATCCACCGCCACCAGGTGCTCTTGCCTTCCTCCTTTGCCTGGAGTATGTCATTAAGGTAGGTGGCAATATTGGCTATCTCGTCCTTGGGGACATAGGATGCCGCCCCTTCCTTGTAAGATTTTACCACGTTGTCAGGGCTCAAGGCGTGGGCCGTCAGCATCACGGCTATGACCTTCCTTTCGTTGGCAAGCTCGAGCAGCTTGTACCCGTCCACCCCCATTATGTCCAGGACGGCGATATCAAAGTACTGGGTGCTCAAAGCATCCCGGGCCTCCTCAAAGGTGGTAGCCTTGACCACGTCGCACATGGACAAAAGCTCCTCCAGGGTCTCGAGCACATCGGGTTCATCATCCACTATCAGGACCCTCTTGCCCCGCAACAAATCTCTTTTCTCCTTCTCTCCCTTTTTCTCTCCCATGATCTCTCTCTCCTCATTGCTGGTTCCTCGATCTCAAATTCCAAGGATGCCCTGTCCCGGGCTCAGTTCCACGGCACCTCAGAATACCCCATGCTAGGTGCTGTATACACCCTACAGAGCCTGTAGTCAACGCATAGAGGGTGCCGCCCAATTGTGTTATCCCTTTCCCCATCCTTGTGAACAGGATGCCGGGAAAGTCCCCGGGGTTCGTAAGGACTGCAACATGGCTGCCTCGGTCCAGAACAGGGCCTCTTGTGGGGTTTTTGGACGGCAATCACCTGGATTTTATTCTATTTACTTTATCAGGTAAATGGGTTATGGGTAAAATAAATAAAGATCCTGAAGTCGGAATCCGGCGGGGCCCCAGCGATGGAAAAGGGAATTTCCCGTTCTTGACTCCTTGGGAGCCCGTCAACTTTGAGTATCCTGATATCCTAATTGAGGGATAACACCATGGATGGAAAGTATCAACCATCTCACAACATACCCTATCCTGACAGGCTGGCAGCCCTCAGGAGCCTTCCCAGGGACGTAGTTCAATCATTGAGCAGGGAGGAAATCCGTGCCTTCCTCCATGAAGACGTCTGGCCCGATAGCCTGAAAGAAAAGCTGAAGCGTTACATGGTTGAAGATGATTGATCCCGGCCATATCTTGCAAGGTCTTCACTGGTTGACATGTAATAGGGCTTTTTCTATGTTTTCAGTATATTAGGCTCCTTTTAGGGCGCCCTGTACTGTTCATGATCCGAGGGGTATTGATGCTGGAAGTGAAAAACGTGGACAAGAGCTTCGGAGGCCTGATGGCCGTTTACGACTGCTCCCTCGAGGTCAAGGAAGGCTCCATAACCGGGCTGATAGGACCGAACGGGGCAGGCAAGACAACCCTGTTCAATGTCATCACCGGACATTACAGGCCTGACAGGGGCCGGATCCTTTTCCAGGGGGAGGAGATAGGAGGCCTCGCACCCCACAAGATATTCCAAAAGAAGATATATAGGACCTTTCAGATCACCCGCGAGTTCTCCCAGATGACCGTCCTGGAAAACCTCATGCTCATACCCGGAGGACAAATGGGAGAAAAGGTCTGGAACACCTGGTTCAGGATAGGGGCGGTGAAGGAACAGGAGAGGGCGATAAAGGAAAAGGCCGTTGAAGTTCTTGAGTTCGTGGAACTCATAGACCTCAAGGACGAATACGCGGGGGCCCTTTCGGGCGGACAAAAGAAACTCCTGGAACTGGCAAAGAGCCTCATGGCCGAGCCCAAGATGGTGCTCCTGGATGAGCCCGGGGCCGGCGTCAACCCTACCCTGATGCGAAAGCTGATTGATAATATTGAAAAGCTGCGCGAGGAGAAGGGCATCACCTTCTTCCTCATCGAGCATGACATGGACCTGGTCATGTCCCTGTGTAACCCGGTGATCGTCATGAGCGAAGGGCGAAAACTGGCCGAGGGAGCACCCGAAGAGATCAAGCGAGATGAAAGGGTCCTGGAGGCATACCTGGGCGGACAATACAGATGATCATACTCAGGGTGGAAAATGTAACAGCAGGCTATACCACGGAGGTGGATATCCTCCATGATGTGAACATCGAGGTCCACCAGGGGCAGATCGTCTCTATCATAGGGCCCAACGGGGCAGGAAAATCCACCCTCCTCAAGACCATATTCGGCCTTCTTACGCCCAGGACCGGCAATATATTGTTCAGAGACGAGGACATCACCGGCCTCAAGCCTGACAGGATTGCGAAAAAGGGCCTCAGTTATGTCCCTCAGGTAGAAAACGTGTTCCCATCCCTCACCATCCAGGAAAACCTGGAGATGGGTGCCTTTATCCGGAGGGACGATTACAGCGGCCGCCTCGATGAGATATATGAACTCTTTCCCGTGCTGAGGAGCAAGAGGAATCAGAAGGCTGGCCAGCTCTCAGGGGGCCAGAGGCAAATGGTGGCCATGGGAAGGGCCCTCATGCTGGATCCCCGGGTCCTTCTCCTGGACGAACCATCCGCGGGTCTGGCGCCGATCATAGTTTCGGATATATTCGAGAAGATCGTGGACATCAACAAAACGGGGGTATCAATGATCATAGTGGAGCAAAACGCAAGGGAAGCCCTCAAGATGGCCCATCACGGCTACGTGCTGGCAATGGGCCGCAATGTCCTGGACGACTCGGGCAAGGCCCTGCTGGAAAATGAAGAGGTCGGTCGCCTCTACCTGGGGGGATAGCAGTGTTAGAACTGTTTGTTTACGGTATCGTACTTGGTTCCATCATTTCACTGGGCGCAATCGGCCTCACCCTGGTATTTGGCATCATACGCTTCGCAAATTTCGCCCACGGGGATCTCATGTCGGCAGGGGCCTATTTCGCCCTCTTCATGGTATCAGGGGTCCTTTCCTGGCTGGGGGTGCCCGACACAAACTTCGGGATGCTCTCCTTTGGCTGGCGCATGGTAATCGCGTTCCCCTTTTCCATGGCAGCGGTCGCCGCTACGGCAGTCCTGCTGGACCGCATCCTCTACCAGAAACTGCGCAAGAAGCGCAGCGGCATGGTGATCCTGGCCATGTCGTCCCTCGGGGCAGCCTTTATCATAAGAATGATCATATACATATTCGCGGGAGCAGACTCCTTGTTTTACAGGCCGGGCCTCCTCAGGCCCGCCCTCGCAGGTCCCCTGGGGATCAAGATCCGGCCGGACCAGATCCTCATCCTTGTGCTCGTGTTCGTGCTGATTACCCTGCTTCACGTTTTCCTGAAGAATACACGGATGGGAAAGGCAATGAGGGCAACGGCGGACAACATGGACTTGGCAAGGGTTTCAGGGATCGACACGGAAAGAATCATCATATGGACCTGGGCCATAGGCGGTTGCCTCGCCGCGGCCGGAGGGATACTCTACGGCATTGATGTCCAGTTGCAGCCTGACATGGGCTGGAAGTTTCTTATCCCCCTCTTTGCCGCCACGATCCTGGGCAGCATAGGAAACATGTACGGGGCCCTGATCGGGGGGTTGATCATAGGTGTGGCACAGCAGCTCTCCACTGCCTTTCTCATGCCCACTTATAAGCCCGCGGTCGCCTTCATGATAATGATTATTATCCTCCTGATCAGGCCCAAGGGCATATTCGGAGGAAACAGCTAATGGAAATCAGCGGTCTCATTGCCTACCTGGTCTCCCTGGCCATCATGGCGGGTATCTACGCGGTATTCTGTCTGGGATTGAACATACAGTGGGGTTACACGGGCCTGTTCAATATCGGGATCGCGGGCTTCTTCTGTATCGGTGCTTACACTTCCGCCATGATCACCACGCCCAAGCCGGCTGGAGTTTACGCCCAGTACGTCCACCAGGTACTGGGCCTGGACCTCCCCTTTATCCTGGGCCTCCTGGGGGCGGCGATCGTGTGCGGGGTCATCGCCTTCCTTATCGGCATTCCCACCCTCAGGTTGCGGGAAGACTATCTCGCCATAGCGACAATCGGCATTGCAGAGACCTTCCGGCTCATATTCAATAACGAGCACTGGCTGGCCAACGGCCCCAGGGGCTTGATGGGCCTTCCCCAGCCCCTTCAAGGCCTAGTGGATCCGAAACACTATAACTACGTCTACCTGGTGATCGTTCTCTTTATTATGTTGGTCATCTACCTTCTCATTGAGCGCGCCATCAGGTCCCCCTGGGGCAGGGTGCTTCGTGCCATCCGTGAGGATGAGCTGTCAGCCGCCACGAGCGGAAAGGACGTCTTCAGGTTCAAAATGCAGTCCCTGGTCTTCGGTTCAATGATAATGGGCATTGGAGGGGCCCTCTATGCCCATTACACCAAGGCCATCTCCCCTGACGTATTCACCCCCCTTTACGGCACCTTCATCATATGGGTCATGTTGATGGCAGGGGGCAGCGGAAACAACAAGGGAGCGGTCCTGGGGGCCTATGTGATATGGGGTTTATGGATTGGGACCAAGTTCATGACAGACTTACTCCCCTATACCTTGAAGGCCAGGGCGCCTTACATAAGGTTTCTCATCATCGGCATCCTGCTGGAAATCATCCTCGTGTATAGGCCCCAGGGGCTTCTGGGGGAAGAAAAGAAGATCTCCAAGATGATGGAATGAAAGGGGGAAAGGGGTTCAAGGGGCCTGCCTGCGGCAGGATTCAAGGTTCAAAGTTCAAAGTTCAAGGTTCAAGGTTCAAGGTTCAAAGGCACAGAATCGTGGCAAGATACCGCTCCTAGAAGAAGTCACGAGTTACAAGTGACAAGTGACAAGTTGCAAGTGACTGTTACTTTTCCATTCGGCGGTCATCGGTCGGCGGTCATCGGTCGTTTCCCTCTTATCTCTTGCCTCTGACCTCAAGCCTCTAACCTCCAACATTCCCTGGATCGCAAGAACATGCCGCTCCTACAAAGGAGGGGAATTCGAGGTTCAAGGGCCCTGCCTGCGGCAGGATTCAAGGTTCAAAGTTCAAGGTTCCCGTCCTCAAGCCATATCCCCCGGGGGAGGGACAAGAAAAAGGGGAGCACGAAGCAGCTCCCCTTCTCCATATGCATCAACAGATTCGGAATAGGCCTAGAAGACGTGCTCTATTCTCACGGTAACGATCTTGCCCTTGGAATATTTCCAGATCTCAATGGGTGTCACAACATCGCCGTTCTCGTCAAAATCAACGGACCCGGCCGCACCCTCATAGTTGATCTTCTTCCCCTGCCTCAGGAGGGAAAAGGCCTTCTTGAACTCACCCGGCTTGATGATCTCTCCAGGCGGGTTTCCCACCTCTCTCAGGTGGTCTCTTATGTTGACAGAGGTAAGGGGCAGGCCTTTCACCTTGGCTGCGTAAGCAGCCAGCCCGATCACCGCAAGCCCGTCGTAGGCATTGGTAATGAAAGGCAGGGGCGGCAGTCTTCCAAACTCCATCCTGTAGTCTGAACTGAATATGACATAGGGCTCACCGCCTGCCGTACCCGGGGCCGTACCCATCTGGCCTTCCAGGTACCTTGCGCCCACGGCCTTTACGATATCCTCTGACTTGGTACCATCACAAAACAGGAAGCGCCTGTACTTGAAGAACTCGATGGCCTCCTTGAGATAGACCTTGGCGTGCTCAGGGTAGCTGAAAGCGCACAACCTGTCAGGATTGCCGGCAAGGGCCTTCCTGAGTTCGGCCGTGTAAGATTCCGCGGCCTTTTCGTCATGGGGTACCATGGCCAGTACCTTGCCGCGCCTCTTTTCAAAGGATTTCTTGAAGGTCTCTGCAAGACCCTGTCCATAAGGGTTATTGACATAGAGCACTGAGGCCGTCTTGTTGTAGCTGGCGGCAAGCTTTCCCGCCACCACCCCCTGGAGGGCATCGGAGGGACACGTCCTGAACAGGAAATCCTTGCCCCTGTCAGCGGGCAATACGGTTATCAGCGGCGAGGTGGAAGCGGGGGAGATCATGATCACATTGTTGGGACAAGTGACGGATTCGGCCACAGGCACCGTGACCCCGCTCGCCAGGGCACCTATGATGGCCACCACCCTGTCCACTTCAACAAGTTTCTTGGCCGCGTTCGTCGCCGGGATGGCTGACGTCTCGCTGTCCTCATGGATCAGCTTGATATTGAACCCTGCCGCGGCCATCTGCTTTGCAGCCAATATCACGCCATTCTGAATGTTGGGACCAAACTCCTTCAGGGGCCCGGTATGGGCCAGGAGGGTTCCGACCTTTATATCCTGAGCCATTGCCCCGGACACAAAGGCGAATGAAAAGACCAAGATGCTTACCAGTGCCAATACCTTTTTCATACTGACCTCCTTTCTAGCCAAAAGTTACGGTTTAACGCAAGAATTCCAATTCCCTAGCCGCCAAAACACTAATCCGTGAATTCATC
>JAFDIC010000166.1 GCA_019308525.1 Deltaproteobacteria bacterium | reverse complement strand
GCGAGTTTGGCTCGGGCCTCCATCCGGAGACTTTCGCCGTCTACTATTCTCCGTTCCTCGAGGGCGGAGAGAAAGATGGACCTCATTTCCTTAACCAGTTGGGGATATTTCATCATTCTCTGGTAGAGCCGATAAGCGAGGACGAGATCCATCTCTTTTTCTCTGGGTGCTACTGTTATCATATCCAGCCCCTCAGTTTACAGGCCTCTGCTACCCTCGATACTGCAACAAGGTACGCGGCCGTTCTCATGGGTATCTTCTCCTGTTGGCTGGCCGAGTGGACGCTGTGGAAGGCCATCTTCATCTTTCCATCCAGACGCTTGTGGACTTCCTCTAGGCTCCAGTAATAGTTATAGGTATTCTGCACCTGTTCGAAATATGATACGGTAACCCCACCGGCATTGGCAAGGAAATCTGGAAGTACCACTACCCCTCTGTCGTAGAGGATATCATCCGCCTCAGGGGTGGTCGGGCCGTTTGCCAGCTCACAGGATATCCTGCAATTGATCCTGCCGGCATTCTCCTCCGTGATGACATTTTCGAGGGCAGATGGGAAGAGGACCGTGGTTTTCAGCTCAAGCAATTCTTCATTGGTCAAGGAGTCAGTATCCGGATATCCCTCAAGAGCACCGTTTTCCTGTTTGTATTTCACAAGCTTCACCACATCTATTCCCTTTGGGTTATACACTCCCCCCTTGGAGTCCGACGCGGCTATGAGCCTGAGACCCAATAATTCCTTACCGAGGATGGCAGCATGTTGGCCGGCATTTCCAAAGCCTTGGACAATCATTGGTTCCCCTTCCAAGCCTATTTTGTAGGCCCTGGCCGCCTCCCTGGTCACATATATCCCCCCCCTGGCGGTGGCGTCATCCCTTCCTGGTGAACCGCCTAAGGACAGGGGTTTTCCGGTAATTACACCAGGATGCTTCTCCCCGGCTATGACCTCGTATTCATCCATCATCCAGGCCATGATCTGGGGGGTGGTATAAACATCGGGTGCCGGGACATCTTTGGTTACCCCCAGATCCGTCGCGATCGCCCTGATATATGCCCTGGCCAAGCGCTCCTTTTCCGTGTCGGTCATTTCCTTTGGATTGCAAACTATTCCGCCCTTTCCACCTCCCAGGGGAATATCTACCACGGATGTCTTCCATGTCATCCAGGCAGCCAGAGCCCTGACCGTATCAATGGTTTCGTCCGGGTGCCAGCGGATACCTCCTTTTGCGGGTCCCCTCGCGGTGTTGTACACTACCCTGAAGGCGTGAAAAATCCTGGAGGTTCCATCGTCCATCCTGACAGGCAGAGTTACCTTCAGTTCCCTCATGGGCCATCGCAACATATCGTGGGTGGCCGGATCCAGCCCCAGCCTCTCTGCGGCCTCATCGAGCTGGCGTTGTGCTATCTTGAAAGGATTCAGCGCATCGTTCATAAGTTCTCCTCCTGGTTCAGAATTTGATGCTTCCGCAAGGGCCACTCAATGGGAAAGGAAAAGGAGCCTGCTACCTTTTCCTTTTCGATCCCGCTCCCGACCCTTCACGAAACTTTCCTAAGATGAGCAAAACTATTTACATTGTCCTGAAAATAGCCTATGAACAATATCATTAATCTTTCTGGTGGATTTTTGCAACCCTTACACACCCAAAAACTTGTTTCCGGAATAACCCCGGATGGAAGGCGCGGAAATCCGTAGAGGGAATATGCCGGTGAATGGAAACGCTTCAAATACTGATTTCCTTCTTCGGAAGGAAGACTCCATTCTTGTAATTATTGACATGCAGGAAAGACTGGTGCCTGTAATGGACAACAGGGACACTCTCATCAAAAACGTCCGGACTCTGGCCAGGTTTTCAAGGCTGATAGGCATTCCTGTAGTTGTCACGGAACAGGAGAAACTTGGCAGCACGATCCCGGAAATCCAGGAAGAACTCAAAGGTACCTCTCCCATTCCAAAGGTGGAATTCAACTGCTTCGGCTGCAAGGCCTTCGATACACTGATCAAGGACCAGGGAAAAAGGGATCTCGTACTCGCGGGAATAGAAGCCCATATCTGTGTCGCACAGACAGCCCTGTATGCCCTGTCCAGTTATCGTGTACACGTTGTGGGCGATGCCATTTCATCCCGGTCAAGCGACAACAGGATGGTCGCCCTGGAGAGGATGGGTCTGGCTGGTGTGATCCCGTCATCCACTGAAATGTTCATTTTCGAGCTGCTGGGAAAGGCAGGAACAGATACCTTCAGGGAAGCGCTCAAGCTTGTGAAGTGATGGCTCCTGGGTTCAAATCGTCCTTAAAGGAGAATCGCCTTTTCGGCATGGTATTCAAGTCACGCAACAGGGGGGGTAAGGAAAAATGCAAGACTGTATTTTCTGTAAAATAGTCAGGGGCGATCTGCCATGCTTCAAGGTCTATGAAGATGAAAGGGTCCTGGCATTTGAAGACATAAATCCGGTCTCACAGGGCCATACCCTGCTAATCCCCAAAAGACATGCGGAGAACCTGTGGGAGATACCTGAAGAGGATCTCGCGGCTATTCACCTTGCATCAAAAAGAATCATTCGTGCATTGAGAGATGCCCTGGACCCTGTGGGAGTCGCCCTCCTCCAGTTAAACGGACGCGGCGTGAACCAGGTGGTGATGCACTATCATCTCCATTTGATGCCCCGCTGCGGTGGAGAACCGCAACTACCTGTCACCAACTGGGAACTGAAGGAAGGTGATATGGACTCAATCAGGAAAACCGCTGAGAAGATCCTATCAGCCTTGGAAGCACAGGGGAGAAAGGGCCAATAATGATCATGGAAAGGGAAGAACTTCTCAAGAGGGTCGGTCTTTTCTCGGGCTTGAAGGATTCCGATATAAGGAGCCTGGCCGAGTTTTGCACTGAACGATCTTTCAAAAAGGGCGATACTATGGTTACGCAGGGAGAACCAGGGGTGGGACTCTTCATTATCGAGGCCGGAAAGGTCAAGATTCTCAAGAGAACCCTCAGCGGACACGATCTGGAGGTGGCAGTCCTTGGTCCGGGGGAGTTTTTCGGAGAGATGAGCGTGCTTGACGATGCGCCTCGATCCGCAAGCGTTGTAGCACTGGAGAACACGGTATGCCTGTTTCTGACGGCATGGGATTTTAATGCCAGGCTGAAGGTCCACCCGGAAATCGCCCTCCAGATCCTGCCCTTTGTTGTTAGAAGGTTCAGGGAAACCAATGAGAGGCTCCTGGCCTTATCGGGCCTCTAGCCTCCTGACAACAACTCCTTTCAGGGTTCCACTCCGAGGCCCCTAGAAAATCAACAGGGGAATGGCTTCATATTTCTTTTTCCTGTCAAGTGGAAAGGCCCTCAGGGAACGCTCGAAGTTTTTCTCCTGTCTCTCCTCGTTGAGTTGGTTTGAAAGGGGCATATAATAGAAGGCCAGCTTCATCTCACCCTTGACTTCCCACAATTTTAGCTTGATCTTGATCTCTTTTGCCCTCCACTGGTAGATGGAATGGTCCTTCCGGGCCTTGATTCTTGGGATCCCATACAGCTTTGTTAATTCCTGTCTGATTTCACTGACCGCCTCCCAGGATCTGAAAGATACATAGCCTGCGAAGAACCTGTCCTGGTAGAAGCCATATACAACTCTGGAAGGATACTTGCCCCTTAACTTGTAGAGCACGCCAGGTCTGGCGAAATAGCGGACCTTGTCTCTCTGGTATAGCTCTGACAGCTCACTTACTTCATTCAAGTTTTGGCCCCATTTGATCCCTAGAAATCCCTTTTCCAGGTTTGATCCGTAAGTGGTTCCCCCGAAAAAGACGAAGAAAACAAGCAAGCATGGACCAACAAATCTTCTCACCCTTCCCTTACCCCCTTGTCTTGAATTTTGGATACGCGCTTACTGCCAACCCCAATAGAAACATGACGCACTTCGCCCTGGATTTCAATAACTATAAACAACTTCAAGAAGCCCCTGCTGGCAAAGTTAGCTATAACCACTTGAAATTACAAGAATACTCAGTTTGCTATTTATTGCCATGTCAATTTATGCTAAATTTAACTAATTATAATGCTAGAATGAGTGTTGAGCCATGACGAATGTCCGCAAAAGCCAGCGGAAGTCTCCTTTGCACTAATACCTGAATATGAAGCCTGAGGGAAGAGGACGACGAAAAGGCCCCAGAATATCCTCAGAAAACCTGGTAGGCTATACCCTGTTGAACAGGAACAACCAGCCTATCAAACAGGGGATAGGCAGAACGCTTAATGTGTCTGAAGGCGGTATCCTGCTTGAGACCTATTCACCCATTGAGGCACGAAATATGCTATCCCTGGCAATTGGCCTTGAGAATGATCTGATGGATTTCAAGGGAAAAATCATCTATTCCAAGGCCTTTCGAGAGAACCGCTTTGAACATGGTATCAAGTTTGTGGATTTGGATGAAAGGAAACTCAATTTCTTGAAGCAATATATCTCCATGTTCGCAAATCAATGATCCTGGAGGTCCTTGGCGCCCCTGAACTGGTGACTTATGTCGGACAAGGAACAAATTAGATCACTTTTGAAACAAGCAGAAATATACAGGGCTCAAGGGCTCTTCACTGAATCCAAGATGAGCTACCTGAAGGCCGCCAAAGCAATAAAAAACAATGAGGGCCTGAAAAGGAACAGGCAGCTCCTAGCGGGTATTGCAAAAAGGATCAAGGTTATAGAGAAACAAATCAAGGAACTCAAGGAGGATCCGAGGAGACCGGAACTGGCCCCTGAGATACAGGCGTTGATAACCAAGTTGTTTGGATTTTCCAAAGACAAGGAGACTGCTGCCATTGAGGGGGCGGTGGCCCTTGCAAAATTCGGCCAGTATGAAAAGGCCATTGTAGAATTCAAGAGGCTCTTGAACCAGGGCGTACTCCCTCTCGTGGCCGCAAAAAACATCCTGAGATGTTACCTGTCCCTGTCTTCTCCTGAGGCGGCGGTCAATCAATTGAAGCAGTGGATAGACGAAGATTTTCTCCCCAACCGGTACCTGGTCAACCTCCGGAATTTTCTTGGAGATCTCTTTGAGAAACGGGACATTGATATGGTGCTGCCGGATTTGGTGGAAAAGCCCCTGGAAAAAGACTCTCCTGCCGACAAAGAAATGGAAATACTTGATATATCTCTGGTCAGCATGAGAATGGACGGCGGGCCGAGAAAAGGTCAGACAATGGAATTTGAGGTCAGTTTCCAGACCGGTAACACGATTAGCATAATGGTCCCTGCTGAATACAAAGATATTATCGAGGCCCTCAAACCGGGTACGAGACTGCCTGAAATGCAATGCTATTCTTTGCTTGCCGTATTTAACGGCAGTGGAACGGTCTCCGGGCTGAACAGGATAACTTCAGGGCCTAACAAGGGTAACTATGCCCTTGACCTGACGATCGACGGGACCTGAGGAAATGCCGGCAGCCCATGTCTGTGAGTGCACCTGATTGGGACTCCTGTTCCGGGGCCGGGAAGCCCGATTTTTCCCAGTGGCAGCGGCTGAGGGTACTGAAGCAATTGCGCTTTCAAGAGTTCCTAGGCATGTTCCGGTGACCATTTTCAGCGGTTCAAGAAACAGTGTGTCGGGAGAGGAGATCCATACTGAGTTTATGGCGGTTTTCAATGCAGAAGAGAGGATCATCGAGTGCAAGATAGTGTATTACGGTCCGGGACGAGGGGGCAAGACGACGAACCTGGAGTACGTCTTCAAGGCGGGCAGGAAATATGCCACAACCGATATGATCTCAATTAATACCAAGGGGGATCGGACCCTCTATTTCGATTTCTTGCCCCTAGGCCTTGGGAAAATAAGAGGTTGTGATGTAAAGGTTCAGCTTTACACTGTGCCGGGCCAGGTAAGATACGTCTCCACGAGGAAACTGGTCCTTCGAAATGCGGATGGGATTGTTTTCGTCGCGGATTCTCTCGAGATTCGCAGGAAAGCAAATATCGTATCCCTGAGGGACCTCCAGCAGAATCTCGCTGAACACAACATGAGCATTTACAAGATACCACTCGTTATGCAATACAACAAGCGTGATCTTGCCGAGCAGGGTATACCTATCTTGCCGATCGAGGTCCTGGAAAAAGACCTTAACAGTAAACTCAAGGCCCCTTCCCTCCCGGCAAGTGCCTTGAAGGGTGAAGGCGTAGGTGATACACTGAAGAAGTGCCTCGTCCTAACACTACGGCAATTGCAACAGGAGCTTTCTTGGGCGGAATAGTAATTAGGTAGTAAGTAAAGCATGTCAAACAAAAGCGTGTTATCCGGAAAACTGGCTTTCCTGGGTCTCCCTGATGTCCTCCAAATCTTGGGTTCGGCCAAGGCTACCGGTGTCCTCAAGATAACCAGTCAGTTCAACCCCGGCATGGGTAGAATCTATTTTTCCGAGGGAAACCCTGTAAATGGATCGAACGGATCCTTGAAAGGCCTGAAAGCCGTCTATTCCCTTTTTGGATGGACCGACGGAACCTTTGAGTTCCTCCAGGGAGAGGTTTCAGCAGACAGAGTCATCAAGAAGAGCAGGATGGAAATCATCCTGGACGCCTTGAAGCTGCTGGATGACGGTGCAATAGAAAGAGTTGGACCGCCCGACCTGGTTGACCAATCCGAAGGGGAGAGCTCTCTTTTCCCTGTTGTCAAAGGTCCGCTGCCCGACTACCTCTATGTGATCGAGGAAGAGGAGTACCGGGATGGCGAACAGATCGTCAAGGAAGGGGGCTTCGGCAAATGGATCTGGGTCATTCTGGAAGGAAAGGTCCGGATCAGCAAGGACACCGGCAAGGAGCCTCTGACAGTGGCCATTATCGGCGAAGGGAGCTTCATAGGAACCTTCTCATCTTTCCTCTTCAAGGAAAACGCAAGAAGTGCGACGGCAACCACCATTGGGGAGGTGAGGCTGGGCTTGCTGGATAATGAACGACTCGCCAGGGAGTTTGAAAACCTGTCGCCTGAAATAAGAAAGTACCTCATCAGTCTTGATAGGAGGTTGGGGAGGATTACTGAGAGGGCTGTAGAGCTTACAATGAGGAAAGATAGCTTGAAGGGGCTCAGAGACGGCAAGAAGCTGTTCATGAAAATGGGCTCATCAAAGGAGGGGCTCTATTTGATAAGAGACGGGGAGGCATTGGTTGTGGGCAAGTCGGAAAGGGGTTATATCTCCCTGTTTCGTCTGGGGCAGGATGACTTTATTGGATCTGTATCCTCCATGGACCACACCCATGAACCTCGTACAGCTTCAGTGCTGGCCACGGAAAACCTGAGTGTCACCGAAATCGAGCCCGTATCCTTCCAAGAGGAATGCGAGGAAATCCCTGAAATCCTCAAGAACCTGGCAAACAATATCTGCATAGACATTGCCATGACAACAAAACTTCTTTACCGGATAGTTGATGGCAAGTGACAGCACCATGTACGTGCATGTGAAGAGGCCATATACCCTTTCGGATCATTGCTGGCCCGCCCCTCGGCGCAAAGGGCCCAAGGGTTAGCATGATCGTTCAAATCTATGAAATACAGACCCCGGAGGAGGCAGAGAATTGCGTCAGTCTGGGCGTGGACCATGTCGGCTGTGTCCTTTTTTCCGGCGAAAAGGCGCGCCAGGCCAACTTGAAAGAAGTCATAAGGGTTTCAAGGGAAGCGGGAGTAAGGAGTAGCCTGTTGCCCCTCTTTCAGGACAGAGATCACCTGTACAGGGCGATAGAAGAATACGCCCCTGACTACATTCATTTTTGTCAGAGCCTTGCCGATCGGACCGGGCGGCCAACCAGGTTGGATGAGTTGGTGTCACTTCAAGCGGATATCAAGAGCACGTTTCCCGAAACAGGCATAATCAGGACTATTCCGGTGCCCCCCAAGGGGACCCATATGGACAGCTTCCCCTGTCTCGATATGGTTGAAGCATTTCAGGGCGTGAGTGATTTCTTGCTCATCGATACCTGGACCGAAAACCAACCTGTCAAGGGTTTCATAGGCATAACCGGCACGGCGCCCGATTGGGACAGGGCCAGGGAAATTGTCTTCTCCAGCACCATACCCGTAATC
>JAFDIC010000165.1 GCA_019308525.1 Deltaproteobacteria bacterium | reverse complement strand
CTCCAATATGTGAGCAAATTGTCCAACGCATATTACACTACCACTCTTTGCCATGGTTTGCACAAACAACTAAGCTTCTAAAGCAAACCCCGGAGGAGGTCAAGGGGGTGTTTTCGGACATTGACAGCCCAGAGCAAATCATCTTAAATAGGGTGTTGACGTCTCGTAGGATTCCTTATGTTCCCCATCTACTAGGGCGTTATGTTAGAGCTACTTGGCACGTAAAGGAGGAAGCTCCATGACCGACAAGAGCGTCATAATCAGATGTCCCAGGTGCGGCAGGAAAAACCGGGTCCCCCAGGGACGTCTCAATGATAACCCATTGTGCGGAAGTTGCCACGCACCACTTACTGGTTTCCAATCTAGTAGCGAGCCCGTCACTGTCACGGATGCTAGCTTTGAAAAGGAGGTCTTGTCCTATCCCGGTCCGGTCCTCGTGGACTTCTGGGCGCCCTGGTGTGGGCCCTGCAGGATGGTCGCCCCTGTCCTGGAGGAGCTGGCAAGGGTATATGCGGGGAAAGTCAAGATAGCCAAGTTGAACGTTGACGAGAATCCGGTCACCGCATCCCGATACCAGGTCCAGAGTATCCCCACGATGATCCTGTTCAGCCAGGGCTCGCCTGCGGACAGGATCGTCGGGGCAGTGTCAAGAGAAGAGATAGAAAGGAGGTTGAAGGCGACAGCGGGCACGTGATTGGGGGCGTATCGCCAAAGAGTCTTGTCTTCGCTCCAGTTTGCGCGGTCGATGAAAGAGGTTACCTTGATCACTCCGGCAGGTTACGGAACCGGAGAAGCTTCTTCAGGCCAAGCATGACCAGCATCCCAGGCAGGCCGATCTTCATTGTCTGCCTGGATTCTTGATTTGGATAAGTGTATATGGAGCTCTGCACTTGAGGTGTGTACCTTGTGATGATAACCTCGAAAATCATCCAATAACTCGGAGGAATACAAATGGAAACGGTCAACGCACTTAGGCTTAGAAACAATCTTGGAAAGATACTGGAACGCCTGAACAAGAAGGGAGACCCTATACTCATAAGCAAGGGAAGGAAAATCACGGCTGTCTTGATCACGCCCGAGCAGTTTGAAAAACGCTTTTTGGACGTGAAGGCCGAAGAAGAGAAAAAACGTTTTCTTGACATGGTCAAAGGTTTGAGAATGAGAAGAAAAGGGGCATTGAGTAGCCTTCAAGCCTTGAGACACTTAAGAGGATATAACATATGATCTGGATCATAGATGCCTCAGTGGCACTACGCTGGTTTATTGAGGACGAATATCATCCTAATGCAGATAAGATCCTTCGCAGAATTGTTGACGAACCGCACAGATTTGCCGTGCCAGAATTGTTTTGCTTTGAAGTCTACTCAATATTACAGCGTGTACACCCGAAAGCACTCACAGCCTTTCAAGACGGGATGTTGCCTTTACTACAGGGAGGGGTTTTCAGGCAGCCTATGACCGAGGAGCTTGCCGCCAGGGGCCAGCATTTCGTAGGGCTTGGTCTCACGGGATATGATGCCTGTTACGCTGCCCTGGCACAAATAGTGGAGGGGAAATGGCTGACATTTGATGATAAGGCCCATCGGTTGATCAAGAAAGAGGAGGTGTCCTGGTCAATGGATAAGAAACTGCCTCCTCAATGGTAAACCGAGCAAGAGAGAACAGCCCTTTCCTTACATTATCGCATAATTATGATTCAGCACCTGCTTCCTTCTCCTATGCCAAATCTCCTAAATTCTTTGATCCAGGAATGTTTCCCTGCTTGCGGATGTGGCTCTTTGAACTCCAATGAACGACCCGCCGCAAGCAACGGGGTATCAAGAATTCAGGAGCCAGGAGTCAGAACAATTCTGATTGCGCTTCGGTCCGACAATCCCTATCATCCGTTCAGCATTGGCAAGAACCTTGTTATTCTGGACTCTGGCTCCTGGATATCCTAAAGTCCATGACACAGCCAGAGCTATTACACATGACCGTACGCTGCAAGCTACGGGGAATTAAACCCAGAGAGAGGCTAAAAAAGGAACTTTTCCCTTTACCTCCGGCCGGATCGTTCTTATTTTTGCTGAAGAGAGCGAAAATGAAATTTTTGAGATATATGCTGGTTGTATTCACTGTTACCCTGCCTCTACTTGGTTGGCCGGGGATGAGGAGTAGTGCGATGAATCAGGAGATGAGCAAGAACAGACCTTCCATCGGCACTGGGAAGGCTGCCAAGGCCACCTTTGCAGGGGGGTGTTTCTGGTGCCTGGAGTCTGATTTCGAAAAACTTGAGGGCGTCATCGAAGCAGTGTCAGGATATGCCGGGGGATACAAGGAAGACCCGACCTATGAGGAGGTATCCTCAGGTAGCACGGGACACGCTGAAGCCGTCCAGGTCACCTACGACCCTTCCAAGGTCTCCTATGAAAGGCTCTTGGAGCATTTCTGGCGACATATTGATCCCACCGATCCGGGTGGCCAGTTCGTTGACAGGGGTTCCCAGTACAGGACCGCAATATTCTACCACGATGAAGAACAGAGGAGGCTCGCAGAGGAGTCAAGGAAGACCCTGGAGGAATCAGGGCGATTCCAAAAACCTGTAGTGACCGAGATTGTGAGACTGGAGAGATTCTACAGGGCCGAAGACTATCACCAGGACTATTACAAGACACACGCCTATAGATACAGGTTCTACCGCCGGAATTCCGGCCGTGACCAGTTCTTGACCCGTGTGTGGGGAGAAGAGAGGCTCCAGAGGACCACCACGGGGGGCAGGAAAGAGTTTACCAAGCCTGACCCGGAGGTTCTGAAGGAAAAACTGACTCCGCTCCAATACAAGGTGACCCAACTGGACGGCACAGAACCCCCCTTTGACAACGAATACTGGAACAACAAGAGGCCTGGTATATACGTGGATATCGTCTCAGGCGAACCCCTGTTCAGCTCATTGGACAAGTATGACTCCAAGACCGGCTGGCCCAGCTTCACCAGACCCCTTGTGCCTGAAAATATCGTTGAGATAGAGGACAGGAGCCTTTTCATGGTGAGGACCGAGGTGCGCAGCAGGATGGCGGACTCCCACCTCGGACACTTGTTTAGGGATGGCCCTGAGCCAACGGGCCTCAGGTTCTGCATAAACTCCGCCGCCCTCCGTTTCGTTCCCGTTGAAGACCTTGAAAAAGAAGGCTATGCTGAGTTCCTGGAACTCTTTCGTGGTAACTAATCGGTGCCTGGTTCTGCGGTCTGCGAGTACACCATGATAGCGTCCATTCACGGGGCAAGGGGAAAGGAGGCCCGAAAGGTGGTTGTGGCAGTTCCCAGTGCTCCTGTGAAGAGGCCAGAAAGAATAGAACCCCTGGCAGATGAATTCTATTGTCCCAAACATCAGACGCGGGGGCTACTTCGCCGTGGCCGACTCCTGTAGAGAATGGTACGATCTCGGGACTGATGAAATCCTGGCCTTGCTCCACGAGATGAAAGGCCAAGCGAACTTATCCGACTTGGGAAAAAGAGGGCCGCTTCTTCTCACTTGACTTCTATTGCCCCCCAGGATACACAGCCCTAATACTAACCATACAAGCTGGACGTGGCATCTCTTATGAACTTAGATAGACGCTGGAATCAGGGCCTGTACCTGGGGTTACTGGCAGTGGGTATCTTTGCCCTTTTCTCCTTCATTGGTCTTCTGGCTGCCCTGCTTGTGGATATTTCATCTGAACTCGGTATAACGGTGCCGCTTGCAGGACAGCTTCTTACAGTGGCCGCCGTTGTCTGGGGCGTGGCAGCCATAATGATCGGCCCCTTATCAGATCATTATGGTAAAAAGCCTATAATCATCGGTGGTTTTCTTGTCTTTTCCCTGGCCTTGCTAGGGTATTCCCTCAGCAGATCCTTCCCCTTGTTGATTCTTGCCAGTACCCTCACCGGGCTGGGTGGAGCCATGACAGGCCCCCTCATACTGGCCGTCGTTGGGGATCATTTTCAGCCCGGTGTCCACGGAAGAATCATGGGCCTTGTCAATGCGGGTAGCCCCCTGGCCTCCCTGATCGGTGTGCCTGTGGGGACATTGATAGCGGCTCACATGGGGTGGCGAACAAGCTTTCTGTTACTGGGGGCACTGACGTTATGTGTTGCCTTTGCCGGCCTCTTTATCATCCCCCATTCAAATACTCTCCCTCCAGGCTCCAAAGCCAGTTACGTCACAAGCTTCAGGGATGCCTTTCGCCACAAGGCCTTCGATTATCTGATGCTGGCCAACATCTTTCGGCAGGTGGCCTTCTGGTCCCTTTTTGTTTATTTGCCTGCCTTTCTCATTCAGAGGTATGCCCTCGGCATGCAACTGTTGGCCTTTGTCCTGTGCATTATCGCCCTGGGTCAACTATCCGGGATGCTTTTGGGCGGCGTACTTGCCGACAGGTTTGACAAGATCAAGCTTTCTATCACCATGCATGTGCTAATAGGAATCTTCGGGGCCATTCTAGTGGGATTCCGCTTCGAGCTCTGGCTGGTGGTTGCTCTAGGCGCCCTGTTTACCGGACTTTTCAATGCCACCCTGCCCATTTTTTTCGCGACCACCGTCTCCATTTCGCCAAAGCTCCGGGGAACAATCATGGGCATTCAGGCGGCCTCTAACCATGTCGGAAGGTCTCTCGGCTCCATGCTCGGGGGCCTTATCCTGGCTTTCTTTGATTACCGAAACATAGGCCTATCCTGCCTGGGCTTGAGCCTGGTTTCCTCTGCCCTCTTCTTTCATATTCACTATTCTTCGAACTTGCATTTCGATCACCTCGACCCGGAGAGTTAAGTCCCAGCCCCTTCCTGTGACAGGCCCACCAACGTTCCTAATAGACCAACCCAGACGCTCAATGTGCCGGCATAAAGATCAGCGGATTCGGACCTAGACTTGGCAGTCCAAATCCCTGTCTCTTGTGAGCTTTCCATCTCTGGCTGTTTAGGCCCGGCCCTTGACAATGGGCAAAGGGATTCGGATAATGGCCCAAAGGTATCTGGCAACCCCCTGGTATTTATCCCCCTCCACAAGGGCGCTGACGGCTGGATGTCAGATGATCAGTTCAGAACCTTTTACTGGCCTTCGTTCAAAGAACTCTGCCTCGCCCTAATAGACGAGGGATGCGTGCCCTTCCTTTTTGCAGAAGGTGGCTACAACACTCGTCTCCAGTACATCAATGAGTTGCCAAGGGGTCATTGTTTGTGGCTTTTCGACCAGACGGACATGGCCAGGGCAAAGGAGGTGATCGGAAATACTACCGCCATAGCAGGAAATGTGCTCATATCCGAGATAATGACCAGCACCCCGGAAGAGATCAAGAGGGTGTGCAAGGAGCTCATCGATACCGCGGGAAAGGGCGGTGGTTATGTCATGGCCATGGGCTGCGCAGCGGACGAAGGCAGGCCTGACACGGTCAAAGCCATGATAGACTTCACAAGGGAATATGGCGTCTATGAGTGAAGGCGGGATCGCACTGTGGATAATCGACACCAAACAGTGGCCCCGGGCATGCCTCCGGGCGGAACTGATGGAGCGGGGTTTCGAGGTTATAGGTTTTCCGACCCCGGCCCGGGCCATTGCGGCCTATCACCTCCGAATCTACAAACAACCCACCCTCATAATTCTTGACCTCTTTGAACTGGACGCAGAGGACGAGGAGATAGAGTCCATTTCACAGTTGGGCATCCCTGTATTGCTCCTGTTGGTCGTAGGGTTTTTCTTTACCAACAGCCTTCTTCTCATGATCGATCCAGCCAAGTGGATCTCTTACTTCGGGGAGGCCGGAGGGAAGCTTCTCCATCTGAGGGAGCCTACCCTCATACCCAGGTACATGCACTTCCTTGTGGCCTGCGTAGCCCTTGGCGGGCTATCTGTCGGCATACTGGGATGGTGGCGCGTAAAGAATGGAGATCCCCGCTGGGAAGCACTTTCAAGGCAAGGCCTTCTCCTGTTTGGTTGTGCCACCATGCTCCAGTTCATAGTAGGGAGCTGGTACCTGGGTGGTCTTCCAAGGGAGGTTCTGGCGGGGATTTTCTTCAAGGACTCCCTCTCCGGGTACCTGTTTGAAGAATTGAGCAAGAGAGAAAAATAGCTTTTCCCCTCTCCTGCTCCTTATATATGCCTCCTGAAAAGCAACGCCACCCCAGCCACCACGCACAAGCCGATCGCAATCCCGGTGAATACAGGGTCAAGACCATAGCTGTCTATGAGCCTGCCAACAATGGGGGTAATCACACCCGAGGTCTCCATGGTCATGAAGAAATATATGCCCAGGACCGTAGTACGCCTCCTTACGGGCACCACATCGGCGATGAGTGATTCCGTGGTGGGCATCCTGGCGCTCATAGTGAGGCCATAGAAGAACAGTGACAGGATAAGGGGAACCCACAGGGGTGATCTGGTTACTGCAAAAAAAAGCGGCCCTGACAGGGTGAGGGAAAACAGGATCAACTCCTTCCGCCCAAGGCGATCCGAGAGGGCACCTCCCACCGGGGACCCGATTATACCAGCGCCGGCAATAAGGCTCACCACTATTCCAGCCCACTCCGCTGAGATACCATGGTGGTCTACCATAAAAAGGGGAAGATAGGAGTTTATGCTGGCAAACACCACATTCATCGTGATAGTCAAACACACCAGTATGCCGATGGCTCGAGCAATTCCAACCCAGGTGAGTTCCGCTTCTTGGGCCTTTTCCTCGGCAAGTCTTTTCCCTGTTCCTTTGTCGGGAATCAAAGGGTCTTCCGCCGGCTCCGAGGTGGTAAGCCAGATCACGCCCCCTGCCAGGAGGGCGGGCAGGGCCAAGAGCAGAAAAGCCGGGCGCCAGGATTCAAACATGGAAGCTATTCCAAGGGCCATTGCGGGCGTCAGCAAGAAGCTGGCACTGCCGCCGGTCACGTGCATGCCAAGGGCCCGGCCCCTCTGGTCAATGGAAATATTTTGAGAGATAAACGCAGAAGCCGGGGCATGATAAGTGCCTCCCAGCAATCCCATGAGAACGAAGAAGGGAGGCATTTGCCAGAAGCCCTGGGTGAAACTGACGCATATGCCGGAAAGAGATACTCCGATCAAGCCCAGTATGATAATGAGCCGCTTGCTGAAACGGTCCGCCAGAATGGCCATGGGTACCTGCCCCATGCCATAGGCCAGGCTGAATGATGAAACAAGGATTCCTGACTGGAAATAATTGAGCCCAAAGCTCTCCCGGAGCAACGGAAGCAAGGGGATCAGCACACCGGTGGCAACGTGGTGGCTGAAGTGGGAGAACATGAATTTCGGAATGAGTCGACTTGTTTTCCCTTTTTCCATTGCTCAGTACGCTCCACTTACTCAGATACTCCAGCATTCCGGGAGGTCTATCACTTTGAGATCAAAAGCGAAGGATTTATCGCCTCCAGGACAAAAGTCTGGAGCCTGGAGATCGGATCCAAAATCACTTCCGCCTGGTTCGAGAACAAGGCTCTTTAACACAGTCCCAGGGGTCTGTCAATGTTACCGGGTCACCGGTGAGACAGGGGAAAGAGAATCCTGAGAAAGCTCAAGGGGCTAGAACCGTTGAAAAAAGCTCTTTACTGAAGGAGGTCCTCCAGTGCATGGCCCGCTTCAGGGTATTTGAAGGAGAAACCCGCTCCCATCAACCTCCTGGGATTGACCCTTTGTCCCTTTACCAGGATAGAACCGAATTCCCCGTAGACGAGCCTCATGACGAATGACGGAACGGCAGGCATGAAAGTAGGCCTGTTCAGTGCCCTGCCCAAGGCCTTTGTGAACTCCTTATTCCGGACAGGGTTCGGGGAAGTACAGTTTACCGGGCCTTCCATGTCTCTCCTCTCCGCCAGATACAAGAATATTCCTGCAAGATCCTGCTCGTGAATCCAGGACAACCACTGTCTACCCGATCCAATCGGTGCTCCCAGGCACCACTTGAACAGAGGCAACATCTGTTTGAGCGCACCTCCGTGCCTCCCAAGCACAATCCCAAAGCGGAGCACCGCTGTCCTTACGCCGAACTTTCCTGCCTCCAGGGCAGCAGATTCCCATTCCCTTGCCACTGAGGCCACATCCAGTTCTTCATCCCCGTGAAAACCATAGTATCCAACCGCAGAGGCGCTGAGGAGAATGGTCTCTATCCCTTTCCTCTCCCTCAAGGCTCCCACCAGGTTTTTCGTTCCGGCTATCCTGCTCTCCCGGATCTCCTCCCTGGCAGATTCCGTCCACCTCCTGAAGATGGAAGCCCCGGCCAGGTTGATGACAACATCATGTTCTGCAACCCTTTCCTGCCAGGGCCCCTGCACCCTCGGATCACCCTCCAGGTAGGACGCCCCCTGTGGCAGAGAAGCTTTTCCCTCAACGCGACGGGTCAACACGGTCACATCCATCCCCTTGTCAGTAAAATGCCTCGTCAAGGTCTGTCCCACAAACCCGGTACCTCCCGTGATGAATACCTTCATGTTTGCCTCCATGAAAGGTGATGGTTTTGCAACAAGCGCAATTCCTCGTGGGACCGAACAGGGCGATCTGCGTTGTACAGTATTACACAGTACCAGGGATTTCTAGGAAGCCATCAAAATTGATCCCTCTGTTTCTCCCCTTATTCCCAACCGGGTAAGGGCGAAGTCATAACGGACAGGGTCTTCGGGTGAAATCTTCCGGAAAGCATTGGTTATCTCCAGTGCAGCAAGCATGTCGCCCTGTTTTCTGCCCGTGAAACCAAGACGCAGGCCTATCCTGTGCATGTGGGTGTCAAGCGGTATGACCAGCAATGAGGGCGATATCACGTCCCAGCCTCCGGGATCCACCTGGTCCTTTCTCACCATCCACCTCATAAACAGGTTCAACCTCTTGCAGGCGCTGCCTCCTTCAGGGGTGGGTAAGAGGCTGCTCCTGGAGATAGACGCCCCCTCCTTTATCCTCTCCACAAACGGTGACAGGGCCGGCAGGATCGTATCATCTTCCCGGTTCATGCCCTCCAGGAAACAAGCCTGTAAGGAGCCGTATTCCTGGAGTACCAGCTTGACGCCATAAAGCATCAGGGCGATTTCCTCTCCTGTTGTGAACCTGTGCCTAAAGTCCTTGTAAATTACATTAAGCCCCTCGAGTGAAGTGTTGGCCAGGAACTGAGAAGGATTTTCCCCCATAGGCCCCAGGACCTTTGAGACGCTCCTCATTATCTGTACCACCCTGCCATAGGCCAGGGACGATGCTACCAACCCCGCTATCTCCCGGTCCACGACATCCCCATAATCGTAAAGAAAGAGAAGTGGATCCGGGTCCACAAATGCCCGGTGATGATAGATCGAGTGAATAAGTTCAAGCTGGTCTCTATTTATTCTCAGGGCTTGGTCCGTCTCCATGTTTGGCTGGGCCGTCATCTTCCAGGTAAAAACGCCACTTGCAGAACACGTCTTCAGGATGAGGATCAGGAGGGGCGAAGAGACACTCCACACGGATCCGAGGATCAACCACACGGGCGAAATCTTCGAATTCACCCCTGTGCATGTCCTTGCACACAAACTCATCCAGCCCTCTCATTTTTCTGGCCACCCGGGTGGGGCAAGAGGGGACACTGATCATCACCTGACTATCGTCTCGCTCGATCTCGTAGCCGACGATAATGCACCAGGGAAAATACCTGAGGCACTTCACAAAACCTTCAAGCCCCTTTTCTCGGATATGAAACCGAGAGACGAGGTCCTTGGCTGCCATACTGCTTACCCTGCCCCAAACCTTCTCATTGATCCTTTCCGCCGTAGGCTGGTCAAACTTTTCGCTCACGTAAATAAACCAAAAAGCGTCCACCACCCTGTAGTGCCACAACAGGAACTCGATGTACTTTCTCAGCTCTCCTTCGCTCATGGTTTCAAAGATCTTGAGATTCAAGTCGCAACCTCCTGATTTTCGTAGGATACCATACCGCTATCACAACCTTTAGATCCTCAAGCAGACCTTTAGATGCTATCATCTTTCTTCTATGGGAACATAGTCCCGTTTAGTTCGTCCCACGTAAACCTGCCTGGGCCTCTGGAGCTTCCATTCCGAATCATCCATGCTTTCCTTCCATTGGCTTATCCAGCCTGGGAGACGTCCGATTGCAAACATGACCGTGAACATGTTCAAGGGGATTCCCAGTGCCCTGAGCACGATTCCAGAATAGAAATCGACGTTAGGGTACAGGTAGTGATCTATGAAGTAGGGATCCTTCAGTGCCACTTCTTCCAGTTTCATTGCCACATCAAGAAGGGGATCCCTTGCCTTCAACCTCTTGAGCAGCCGGTCGCAAACCTTCTTCATAATCCTGGCCCTGGGGTCGTAGGTTTTGTATACCCTGTGTCCAAAACCCATCAGGCGGAATGGATCATCTTTGTCCTTTGCCCTGGCTATGAAAGGTGCCACATCGCCCCCGTTCTCCTGAATGGCCATGAGCATTTCTATCACCGCCTGGTTCGCCCCTCCGTGCAAGGGCCCCCACAGGGCGCATATGCCCGCCGAGATTGCAGCATACAGGTTAACCCTGGCGCTGCCTACCAGGCGGACCGCTGCGGTTGAACAATTCTGTTCATGGTCTGCGTGCAAGATCCAAAAGACATTCAGCGCATCCACAAACTCTTCCTCGATCTTATAGGGCCTCACCGGGGAGTCGAACATCATGTTCAAGAAGTTTGCGGCGTAAGTAAGGTCATGTCTGGGGTAGACGACCCTGTGTCCCCTGGAGATCTTGTAGGACATGGCCGCCATGGTCCTCACCTTGGATAGGAGCCTGGTGACCGTGACGTCTATCTCCTCCTCCTCCCCCCTCTCAGGGATTTCCGGGTAAAACGCCCGAAGGGCATTTACCATGGAAGAAAGGATCCCCATGGGATGACTGCCTCTCGGGAAACTCTCAAAGAACTGCCGCATATCCTCGTGGACAAGAGAGTGGTCGTTCAAGAGCACCGAGAAATCGTTCAGCTCCTTGCGGGTGGGCAGTTCGCCGTTGATCAGCAGATAGGCCGTCTCCACAAAAGTGGAGTGCTCCGCAAGCTGCTCGATGGGTATACCCCTGTACCTCAGGATACCCTCCTCACCATCCATATAAGTAATGCTGCTCTTACAACTACCTGTGTTGGAAAATCCCACATCCAGGGTTATCAACCCCGTCCGGCTCCGCAGTGTCGAGATATTTATGGCCCGTTCCCCTTCCGTGCCGGTTATGATGGGGAACTCATAGGTCTTACCGTCAATGATCAGCTTGGCCTTATCCACCATCTTCTGCTTACACCTCTCCCCCTATGGTACTAACCGGGTTTCTATTCCACCCCTTCCGCTTTCGAATGTCCCAAGAAAGGTGCCAACCCCTCTCCTGGTCCACTTGCCTGCGCAACCGCCGCTTCCCGGGCATTTCCGTCCGTGTAAGGACCATCACGCTCACTCTTACAAGAGCCCTAATGCCTCCTTGATTTCCTGTTCCTTGTAACCGACAATCACCTTGTCTCCAATAATAATAGTGGGGAAAGAGCACCGGGGATTGAACCTCTTCACATCTTCCAGGATGGCCCTCCTTTCATCACCCTCAAGGAGATCAACGTCCGTGAATTCGTACCTCACCCCACAATCTCCCAGCAACCTCTTGGTGGCCTTGCAGTGACTGCACGTGCTCAAACTATATATCTTTACACCCTCCTCCATATTTTCTCCTTTCTAGTTCAATGTCCAAACAGATCTCCCCCCGCAATCCCTTTTCAAAGTTCATGGGGGAGCCGACTCCTTAGGGAAATACCCTCCAGATCGATGTCCACATCATAGACCAGGATTTCGACACCCCTGAAAAAGGCCTTCCTCAACTCCTGTCCGTATGCCTCATCAATATGGTCGGCAGGACGAAACCTCTTTGCGTCCATGCGCTGTACAAGGTAAAACATCACGGAACGATGACCTTTCGCGACCTGCATTTGGAGCTCAACCAGGTGCTTGAGTCCCCTCGTCGTGATCGCATCCGGAAAATATGCAACTCCCCTCTCCGCCAGGGTGCAGTTCTTGACCTCTACAAAGCATTTCTCTTCCCCCTTTTCCAGGAGAATATCTATCCTCGAGTTCCTTCCATACCTGACCTCGGTGCGGATCCTTTCAAACCCCTGGAGCTCCTCGATTCCGCCTCGCTTTATTGTCTGTTTCACCAGGCCGTTTGGCACCGTAGTGTTCACTCCAACCAGTGACCCTGGCAGGTGGATCATCTCCCACGTATATTTGAGCTTTCGCTCCACCCTGTCGTGCCGGGATAGATAAACCACCGCGCCCGGCTCGGAACAGCCCAACATGCTACCCGTATTGGGACACAGGGCAGTAACTACATGCCCGTTCCTTAATCTCACGTCTGCCTTGAAGCGTTGATACCTTTTCAGCAGTGTCCCTGGTACCAGCTTCGGCCATTTCAACACACAAGCCCCGCTAGAACTCTTCTTCAGGTTCTTCACCCTTTCTCTTCCCTGCAGACCCACAAACGAAGATGTCTTTTCCGCATGAAGCAAGGATTCTTTCAAAGCCTGAGGGGAGGTTCCTACTCCGCCCCCGCAGGAACAACAGAAACCTCAAACTCCAGCTCCAGGATTTCCTCCATGCCTTCAAGGAGTCCCTTCAGCCTGGCCTTCTCGTCTTCCGTCCTCGCCAGCCCTCGTATGTAAACCTTCCCTTTCTCCGGCACCTCGATATGCAGTAAATCAGTATTGACACCATCTTCTATGATTTTTGCCTCGACCTTTTTGGTCAGCATCAGCCGCTCCATGGTATCAACGGCCTTCAGTCCACACTCCAAGAGCTCGGGTGATTTTGCCGTTTCAATAATAAGCTTCGCGGCGGTCTCCTGCCCCACTTTCTGCCTGTTGACAACGAGGTCATACATGCCCGGATCATCCCAATCAACGTGAAAGGCATACTGGAGAAATCCCCTCCTCTCCTTGTCTCTCTTCCGGATCAGATTCTCCGCGGCATCGCGGCTGAAGCCCTGATCGGCAACCAAACGGTTTATTCGAGAGGTCTCCGAATCATAAACCAAGACATGAAGGGCACAATCAAAGTCTCTCAGGAGCACATTACTCCCGTGCCCTACTATAATACCCGTGCCCTTCTTGGCCACCTCATAGATCACCGCCTCCAGCAAATCCACGTACAACTCGGGGCGGTAACTCCTGATACGCTCGAAAAAACCAGGCAGCTTCTCGTCGAAGGTCTTCACCTCGTCAGGCCTTATTCCCATCCTGACGGCTTCCTCCTTCAGCCTGTCGTCGTCGAAAAGTTCCAGGCCCAGAGCCTTTGATACTCTCTTGGCTATTTCAAGCCCATCACTCCCAATGCCGTAAGAAACCGTAATTAGTGACATCTCAATTCCTCCTTTTTATAGGTCAACCCTGCTCTCTGCGTTTTTGCATTGCCAAAAAGGTAAAGGGGTCCGCCCAAATGTCGCATTCTCCAGATCTATGCCCCGGTAGGCTTCTGGTGGATGCCGGACACTGCCCACAAGGAGCATTTGCCCGAAGCATTATTTCTCTCTTATGGGGTCCTTCTTCATGTACAGGAGTCTAAACTCCTTCTCCAGATCCCTTTTCAGCCCCGGCAAATTCTCATCAGGTACCCCCTTCGTCCTTATGAAAGTGTGGCGGTATCCCTCTTCTGCCTTGTCCCTGGTGCTCAGTATGCTTATGATGCGCCCTCCCCACTTTCTTATGACATCACAGGCCTCCTTTATGGATCCCGGCTTGTCTTCCAGTTTGAATGCGAACTGGACACCGCCCTGGTAGATCCCCGTAATGGATATGAGCACTCTGAAGACATCCATTTTTGTTATTATTCCAAGAAGTTCCCCCTTTCCCCCCACAACCGGCAAACTCCCTATCTTGTGTTTCAGCATTTCTACTGCCGCGATTTCCATTGTTTCCTCAGGTTCTATGGTAATGGGGTTCTGCTTCATGATATCCCTTGCCTTTGTCTCGGCCAACAGATGGTGCAATTCGTGGGCGCTTAAGGTCGTCGATTTGGATGGGACCGCCTCCTGAACCTCGTGGTCGGTGATAATGCCGGCCAGTTTTCCCTCCGCTATTACGGGGAGGTGCGAAATATCGTTTTCCTCCAGGATTTTTGATATCTTTATCACTGGGGTGTCTTCATTCACTGTAATCACATCAGAAGTCATCCAGTTCTGAACCTGCATTTCAATTATCTCCCCCGGTAAATACTTGGGTCCAGGAACAATGGGAAAAGTGCTCTCCTCCTCATTCTTCTCCGCTTCCGCAAGACTCCATAGGAGACTCTGGACATACGGCGGCACCCACAAAAGGCAAAAACAAGTTCCAATGCAAAGATTATCCCAGTTGCCGCAAAGAAGTCTACCAGCTCTTGCATACTAATGTATTACCCACTCTCTATCAACGCCTTTTTGTGGCACCAACCGCCCTCCAATGCTGATTGACTGGCATCAGCCCCCTGTATATGCTGGAATCTAATACTTCCTATGGGGA
>JAFDIC010000631.1:1502-2027 GCA_019308525.1 Deltaproteobacteria bacterium | reverse complement strand
GAAGACCTTGACCTTTCCTTCTCCCTCATCAAAGATCAGGGGCTTGCCGGATTCCCGGTCCCTTACATAAGTCCCGTCCTCCTGTATCAGGTAGGGTAGGTTGGTCTTGGCCTTGAGGTAGAGGACGTCGTATTGTTTCATGACGTTGAGGATATGATTGCACATGGCAAGTGCCACGGCCGAATCTGTTCCGGGCAGGATAGGTATCCATTCCGTGGCCTTTCCTCCGGCAAAGTTGCACATGGGATCGAAGACCACTTCCTTGATTTCCCTATCCATGGCCTCCGCGCGCAAGCGTGCATTTGTCATTGCCGAGTGACCCGAGCCGGTTCCCTTGCTAGCTCCGAATTTGATGACATACCTGGTAAACCTCCAGTCCGGCGCCACAGACCATGAGGCGTGGATGAGGCCTCCCATCATGTGGGCTGCGTTGCCGCAATGAAGGCTTGAGCCCCCAGTGACTATGCAACCGTTGGCGATGTGGGGGTCCTGGCCGAAGGCATGGGCATATTTGATCACGTGATT
>JAFDIC010000631.1:0-1475 GCA_019308525.1 Deltaproteobacteria bacterium | reverse complement strand
TGTGGACCGTCGCTCCCCCTCTGGGTCTGGTTGCTGATCAGTATCTTGTAGGGGTCATCCTGGATTATCCTCTTCATCCTCTCGGATATCTCTTCCAGCGCTTCGTCCCAGGATATCTCCTTCCATTGCGGATCAACGCCCAGTCCTTTTTCAGGGTTTGTTCTTCTCAGGGGCTTTTTCAAGCGGTTGGGATCGTAGTGATACATTAGACCGGCGACCCCTTTGCCGCATATGCCCCGTCCGCCTCCCATGGTGCTGCCCGGGATTCCCTCTATCTTGACGGGAAGACCGTTTACCCGACGCACCCTTATGGCGCAGCCACAGTAACAGCAACCACAGGTGGTATTGATCCATTCATCCTGTTCTATTCTTGCTTTACTAAAGGGGGCTTCCGGCACAGTGTCCGACCTCCGCTATCAATGGCCCATGGCCTACACCGATATGGCCAAGCGTTGAAGAGTTCATTCCACATAAAAAACCGATGGATCGGTCTCAAACTCGGGGTGGAACGGGATCCCCTTCCTGGTTCTTATCAATATGGATACCTCGGTTGCAGGATCGTCAATGTCTCCAAATACCCTTGCTCCAGCCGGACACGCAGTCACGCAGGCAGGAGTGGCTTCATAGTCAACTCCGGGCTTCAGGCCCTTTCTAATCCCGCCTTCTATTTTTTCGACACAAAAAGTGCATTTTACAGCAGTGCCTTCAGGGAGAGGCCGGAGGCGCATGCCCAGTTCCTCCGGAGGCGTATAGCCGTCGTCCTTGAAATAGGGCCTATAGGACTTGAAAAAGCTCCTGTGTTGATAGGGGCAGGCCACTATGCAGGCCTTGCAACCCACGCACATGTCCGAGTCCACGAGAACAATTCCGTCATCCCTCTTGTGACTGGCACCGGTGGGACACACGTCCACGCATGCCGCTTCTTTGCAATGGTTGCATAAGATGGGGAGGATTTCCTTGCTGACCACTGGATACTTTCCCTTGTGGGTTATCAGGACCCTGTTCCAGAAAATACCAGGGGGCAAAAAGTGCTCTTCCTTGCATGACACAGTGCAGGAATAGCAGCCCACGCACTTCTTCAAATCTATTACCATGCCCCATCTCATCGTCTATGGGCCCTCCTTGTATACCTTGACCCTCACCGAGGTCTCAATTGATTGGGAGATGGGGCAGAAATGCCTGTCTTCGACCATGAAGAGGGCGTTCAGGAGGCCTGATTTTCCTTCCGCAGGATGCCCTTTGAGCCAGTGACAGCTGCCGTGAGCCATTGCAATACACCGGGGATGTATGCCCTCCGTAGTATGGATTCTTGCCTTGATTCTTTGTCCTGCCTCGTTTTCCAGGTACACCTCGTCCATGTCTTGGATACCCTTTTTCAGGGCGGTTTCGGTGTTCATGACAACGTTGAAAGTGAAGGGGTTCATCTCGCTGACTTCGAAAAGCCACGGGATCTCCTGGGTAGTGGATGCATTGTG
>JAFDIC010000164.1 GCA_019308525.1 Deltaproteobacteria bacterium | reverse complement strand
GTCTTCAAAGGATTCACAGCGGTTGGACATTTCTCCGCCCAGGACGCCAGGTACAAGCCGGCTGACCGTGTCTATTATGACCATGGCGGCCAATTCTCCGCCGCTCAACACATAGTCACCTATGGAGATTTCCAAGTCCACACAGCTTTCCCTTATCCTCTCGTCAACCCCCTCATATCGGCCACAAATGAGGACCAACTGTTTCAGCCTCGAGAGATCCCATGCCATGGACTGATCGTACAATCTCCCTTGCGGGGTCAACAGGATCACTGTTGATCCTTCCTCGATCCTGTCTACGGACTCCAGGGCCCTGTAAATGGGGCCGGGCTTCATGACCATGCCGTCCCCTCCTCCGTAAGGGCGGTCATCGGTAACTCGGTGTGGTCCCCTGGCAAAATCCCTGATATCCGTGAGCCTCACTTCCACCAGCCCTTTGTTGATGGCCCTGCCCAATATACCTGTCCTAAGAAAGGAGGTGAAAAGTTCTGGAAAAAGAGTAAGGATATCAAACCTCATTTATGTCCAGTAACCCCTCCAATGGGTTGATGATCATTTTCCTTGCCACAAGGTCAATCTCTTGGACAACGTCATGAATGGCAGGAATCAGCGTTTCTTTTCCCCCTTTTCTCGCCACATAAATGTCGTTGCTCCCGGTACGGAAGATTTCCCTGATTTCACCGACGTACTCACCTGAATTCAGATAAACTTGGAGGCCGATGATCTCATGCCAAAAGAACTCGTCCTCTCCGTCACGGACAAGGAGGGACTTCCTGATGTAAATACCCGCCCCCCTGTACTCTTCGGCCTCTTCCGGGGAGTTAAGATCCTCTAGCTTCAGCAGAAGCACGTTCTTGTGTGGCTTTACAGAGGATACCCTGAATTCGCGCGAGACCCCCTTTTCCGTCTTCAGTATGACCGTGCCGGGCCTCAAGAAAGACTTCGGAGATTCCGCGTAGGATAAGATTCGAAGCTTTCCTTCCAGCCCGTGGGGCCGCAAGACCTTTCCCACAAGCAGCAATTCTTCGGGAGAAACCTCGTTCAAGGTTACTCAATAATCTCCAGCACTGACCTCTTGTTGATCTTTGTTGAAGCAGCACTGAGGATAGTTCTCATTGCCCTTGCGGTTCTTCCCTGTTTGCCAATGACCTTCCCGAGGTCCTCCTTGGCAACCTTCAACTCTATAACGGATGTCTGCTCGCCTTCGATCTCAGTTACTACGACCTCTTCCGGCTTGTCCACCAACGCCTTTGCTATGTATGCGATCAAGTCCTTCATCTCCATTGCTCCTCCATTCATGAGATCACCCCCGGTGCATCCGATGAAATTGTCCTTGAACAAACCCCCTAGATTAACCCTTCTTTCTTCAGTATGGCCCTTGCTGGTTCCGAAACCGTGGCACCCTTCTTCAACCAGGCTTCGACCTTCTCTTTGTGGATAGTTACCTGAGCCGGATCCATGGTGGGGTCATACGTCCCCAAGATTTCCAAAAACTTTCCATCGCGTGGAGCTTCTGAATCGGCTGCCACCATCCGATAGAACGGCTTCTTCTTTGTCCCCATCCTGGTTAGTCTTATTCGCACTGCCATTTAGAACTATCACCCCCTTGTCCTTGAGTATTGATGGCTTCGCAAAAGCCCAATTCCTATGAGTTCATTAGCACCAGCCCTGCTTGTTGATTCTCCATCTCCCAGTGCAGGGCGCCCCGATCTGTTGAACTTCCCCTCTTTCTACTCCTTTCCCTGGCGCCTTTGTGCAGCAATGAACCCTCGCGAGAATCACGTGCTTACCGAAACAGGGACGGCATGCCCTGCATTCCCTGCTTACTAAACTTTTCCATTATCTTCTTCGTCTGTGCGAAATTCTTCAGGAGCCTGTTGACGTCCTGTACCGTGGTCCCGCTCCCCTTTGCAATCCGCTTCCTCCTGCTGCCATTGATAATCCTGTAGTTACGTCTCTCCTTCTTTGTCATTGAATTTATTATTGCTTCGATCCTTACCAATTCACTTTCATCGGGCTTGAGTTTCTTCAGTTGTTTGATCTGGCCCATCCCGGGCAGCATACTCAAGATCTGTTCCAGGGAGCCCAGCTTTTTCATCTGCCTCAATTGGGCCTGGAAGTCCTCGAGGTCAAACTCGCGTTTTTTCAGCTTCTTTTCGAGCTTGACGGCCTGTTCTTGATCAAACTCAGCCTGGGCCTTCTCAATAAGCGTCAACACATCTCCCATGCCCAGGATTCTCGAAGCCATCCTGTCAGGGAAAAAGGGCTCTAAGGCGTCCAGTTTTTCTCCGACACCGACAAACTTGATGGGTTTGCCGGTTACGGCCTTCAGGGAAAGGGCAGCGCCCCCCCTTGCATCTCCCTCCATCTTGGTAAGAATCACCCCGGTTAGGTCAAGGAGCTGGTTGAATTGCTGCGCCACATTGACGGCATCCTGCCCTGTCATGGCGTCAGCCACCAGGAGTATCTCCGTAGGGTGGATATTCTCCTTGATCCTGACCAATTCCCCCCTCAGTTCTTCGTCGATGTGAAGACGCCCCGCCGTATCCAACAGCAACACGTCCGCCCCGACGCCACCCGCCCTCAACAGGGCCTCGGTGCATATTTCCTCCGGACCGAGGCCTTCACCAGGGCCATATACGGGCACGCCCAACTGGGAGCCCAGCTTGTTGAGCTGCTCTATGGCCGCAGGCCTGTACACGTCGGCTGGCACAAGAAACGGTTTTCTGCCCCTCTTCTTGAGATACAACGCGAGCTTTCCCGCAGTCGTAGTCTTGCCGCTCCCCTGTAACCCGACGAGCATTATCTTGAAAGGAGGCCTTCCACCAAGCTGAAGGTCCTGTCTTTCGCCGCCCATGAGGCGGGCCAACTCCTCATTTACGATTTTCACCACCTGCTGCCCCGGGGTCAGACTCTGCAAGACCTCCTTGCCCAGGGCCCGGTTTCTGATCTCTTCAATGAACCTCTTTACTACCTTGTAGTTTACGTCCGCCTCCAGCAGGGCGAGGCGAACCTCCTTCAGGGCCTCGTTGATATTTTTTTCGTTGAGTACCCCGTGGCCCTTTAGCCTCTTGAACGTAGTGTTCAGTTTTTCTGCAAGGGAGTCGAACATCCCCTTCTACACCCTTCAACAACTGCAAATCTTTTATTTAATTATTTCTTTTCCCTTCTGTCAAGGAAATACCGCTCAGATCAGCTCTAGTTTTCCCCGGCCCCGCTGCGCCCCGCTCCCTCATGTTCCTGCCCATGGGGGCACCTGACAACCACAGGCCTTTGAACAACTTCCAAGGACCCTTGATGGGCGAGTGGACATCCATAAATAATAAGTTTTATCGCATTTTTATAGAATTTTGTAAAATTATTTCTGCATAGCAAGCCCCGGTTCCCCTTCAAGAGAGTGCAAAATTCTTGGGATGCGCTACCCCGTGATCACTATTGTCTTTGCCCGGCTTTGATTTTATTATAAGAATAACTGTTCCCTATAGATTTCTTTCCAGGGGGGGCTGCACCAAATGGCTCCTTTTTCCCGGGAAAATCTCCCGGAGGAAGAGGTTTTTATCAGGCCTACAAAGGGCAAGAGGGATCCTGAAATCAGCGGGGATGCCCTGATGGTACTCGTACGCTCCGAGCTGGATAGGATACTCGCCTCAGGAAAGGTAAGCTCTGTGGAGAGGTGGGATATGTTCCACTTCAACCTCTACCGAATTGAGTACCAGGAAAGAGCTCCCCTGATCGTCTTCGGCCCCTTCACCGGGGCCCCCCAGGCGGTTATGGGCCTGGAGAAGGTGGTGGCATTGGGTGCCCGCAGGATCTGGGTTATGGGCTGGTGTGGATCTCTACAACCAGACCTCAGAATAGGCGATTTGATGCTGCCTACCCGCGGTCTCTCGGAAGAAGGGACCTCCCTGCATTACCCCATAGGAGACAATAGCCCCGCACCTTGCCTGGAGCTCGTCACTAGGCTCGAAAAGCTCTTGCATAGCCGGGGATATTCCTATAGGAAGGGGGGGATATGGTCCACAGACGCCCCCTTTCGCGAGACCAAGCAGAAAGTCGAGGCTTATAGGAGACAGGGAGTCCTTGCCGTGGATATGGAAATGGCCGCACTCATGACGGTCGCGATTTATCGTCAGGTGGACTTATGCGCCCTGCTGGTGGTATCAGACGAATTGTCCGGAAAGGATTGGAACCCCGGATTTTCCACCTCCCGGTTCCGGGAGGCTTCCGAGAGGGTGGGGGTGTTAATGCTGGAGTTCTTATGCCAACAATGATGGCTTCGTAAAAAGTCCAATTTCTGCGTTGCGTTTCATCTCGTTGTGATTGCGGCGTACGCTAAGTACGCCTCATCACACGAGATTCGCGCGCCTTGAACTTGAAGCTTTTTACTTTGCCACCTCAAATTCGACTTTCTACGAGTTCGTCAACAATGAAAAGCTCACTTTCAGGTACCGCTTCGGCTCAGGTAGAACACGTCACGCCCATGCTGAATCCCGAAATCGTTTACAGCGTGGATGGCGTCAGAGAATTTGACCGCAGGATCAAAGCCCTGGGCGGTATTGAGGGTAGCGTTGAATACGCCGTTGAGCCCCGGATAGGGGGCCTGTGTGTTGAGCTCGTCTACGTGAATACCAGGCTATCCGTGGCTTCAACAAGGGGAGACGGTTACAGGGGAAGAGAAATAACAGATAACATCAAAACGATCCTCTCTGTGCCCCTGGGACTGGAAAGGATCCACGGAGATCTCCCTTTTCCCGGACTGCTCGTCATATGGGGTGTCGTGTACATGGAAACAAAGGCCCTTCTCTCCCTCAACAGGGAGAGATCCCGCTCGGGCCTGTCTCCGTTTCTTGACTCAAAACAGGCGGCCCAAGATTCTCTTGAACAAAAGGACCCCAAGATAACCGCAAAGAGACCCCTTGAGATGTTCTGCTGCGGTGTCGCCAGAATAGAAGGGTTCACCTTCAAGACCTATTCGGAGATGATGCAGGGGCTCCAGTCGTGGGGACTCCGGGTAAACAGACCCCATATCAAGGTGTTCAGCCACGTTGACGATCTGGTAGCGCACTGCCGGCGGGAGGTTGGTGGAGAAACCGAATTGTTTCCCTTTGATACCGACGGATTGGTGATCAAGGTCAACAGCCTTGATTTACAGTCAAGGTTGCATGTAAAATCCCGGAATATCCCGTGGGCCCTTGAGTTCAGGTTTTCAAGCCATTAGTCGAACAGACCGAGAAAGAATCCAACTCGCTCCAAGGCTCTTTCACGGGGGAGGATCGGATTTCGTTGTTGTGTGAATTTCCCATGAAAACGCTTTCGAGGGAGTAACATATGAATGATGTGAGAGTAAGGCTGGTAATAGAGGGTAGGGTGCAGGGTGTCTTTTTCAGAGATTCCACGCGCAGGCGGGCATTGAGCCTGGGAATCAAGGGATGGGTGAAAAACAGACCCGACGGGAGGGTGGAGGTCCTTGCGGAGGGCCCTGAAGACAAGGTGAGGCAGTTGGTGGCCTGGTGCCACAAAGGTCCTCCCGCCGCCAGCGTCACCAGGGTGGAGGAGACCCCCGAGCCCTACCGGGGAGAGTTTGACTCCTTTGATATAGTGTTCTACTAGCCGGCACCCCCTCGGCGTTTCCCTTTTCTCGGAGCCTCTGTCATGAAATATGTCACCTCTAAAGGGAGCGATGGATGACAGGTGACTTGAAATGAAAGTATCATCTTAAGTGTCTTGGACCGTGCAAGGGAAATCATGGTGCTCACAGACGCTTGAAAGGGCTAAAGAGATACAAATGAAGCGGCTGCTCTCCCTCGTGGCTATCTATGTCTTGACATCCTGCCTCTCATTGTCGGGGTGTAGCACTACTTCTTCTCTCTACAAGAATCTGAGGTCCTCTTCGAAAGGCCTGCTCCAGAAACGGGTACTGGTACTGCCCATTTTGGACCAGGCAGGTCTCTCATCGAGCACGGTCCGGGAAATGGAGAAGGAGTTACGCACCCTTCTTGAGGAGGAAGGCTACACCACTCTCCTGAAAAAAGCACCAATTGCCGCCTCCAGAGCCGAGGCTACCGGCCTTTCCGGCGCTGAGATGGCCATTGATCCTATTGTAATCAGGGAAGCCCAATTCGCGGGAGCTGATGTCATCTTCTC
The DNA here is from genome assembly GCA_019308525.1 of Deltaproteobacteria bacterium. The sequence goes on along the minus strand of JAFDIC010000164.1, from coordinate 1,993 downwards.
TATCATCCTCTATCCCCTGGAGGCGCGGACCAGAAAAGTGGGAATATGGCCTGCCATGTTGACCAGGAGGGAGGTGGTAATCTCTGTCAGCCTAAGCGCGCTGGATGTGGCCACCAAAACCCTTCTTGTAACCAGCGTGAAAAGTAAGGCAATTAAAAGAGAGGAACCTGAAGAGGCCTTCACGCTCTTTGAGGAAGACAGCCCCGAACATGGCACTGAAAAGCCACTGGACCTTCTTTCCTATGTTAGTGAAAAGGACCTTTCAAAGGCTCTTACCCGGTTATTGGAAGATCTTGTCTCCCTTGCCACGGAAAAGCTCGAAAGAATGCCCTGGACGGGTAGAATCCTCGAAGTCGACGGTGAATCCATCCTCCTAAACGCCGGTAAGGACGCCGGAATTCTCCCGGGGCACGTCTTCGAAGTCTTCGCAAAGGGGGATATGATCGAGGCGGCCGCAGGCAATACCTACCGGACAATAGGCGGAAAGCTCGGAGAAATCAGGATAATCTCTGTTAGAGAGAACAGGGCAGTTGCATCGCCTCTCAAGGGTTCTGGTTTCGCCGCAGGCCAGTTCATACGCCTCAAGGCCGGTAAGTAGACCACAGAAATCTTCAAGAAACATGATGTATCCCTTTCCAACCTTGACGGCTTCATATTAAGAGTCAACCGAGCATCTCCCTGGCGTGAGCAATCGCCTCCTTGGTGACGACCTTTCCCCCCAAGAGCCTGGCTATCTCCCTTATCCTCTCTTCCTCCTTTTCCAGCCTGGAGATGGTGGTCTGGGTCCTCCCCCTGATGACTTCCTTTTTTACGAGAAAGTGGGAATTGCCCGTGCTTGCAGTCTGGGGCAGGTGGGTGATACAGAGGACCTTGTGGTGACGGGCCAATGCCTGGAGCTTCTCTCCCACCACTTCGGCCGTGGCACCCCCGATACCCGAGTCCACCTCATCGAAAACCACGGTCTCAATGGATGCCGTCCTGGCCAGGATGGTCTTGAGGGCCAGCATGATCCTGGACAGCTCTCCCCCCGATGCCACCCGGTACAGGGGCTTCAAATCCTCTCCAATGTTCGGTGAAAGCATGAACTCAAGGCTATCGTAGCCATCGGAGCCCAGGTGCCTTGGAACAAGTTCCCTTGGATCGCCTGTCTCCCTTTCAAGTTCATGGAACCTAACCCGGAACCGTGTACCGCTCATGTCCAGGAGCGCGAGTTCCTCCATTACCGCATTGTCCAGGAGCTTGGCAACCTGTCTCCTCTTTCTTGAAAGCTCCAATCCCCTCTTATGAAGCTCGCCCACCATTTCCTCCATCCTGAACTGCATTTTCTCCAGTTCTCGTCTCTTTTCCTCCAGGCCGGCCGCTGACCTCGACAACCTGTCTTTGAAATCCAGGATCTCTTGGATGGTGGAGCCGTATTTCCTTTTCAGACGATTGATCCATTGTATACGCTCCTCCACCCGTTCCAGGGCCTCCGGGTCAACAGTGATGGTTTCCCTCATCTGCCTCAGTTCCAGGGCAATGTCTTCCAGCTCTATTCGGGCACTGGCAAGGCCGTCCCTCACAGGGCCCAATCTTTTTTCCATCTCTGCCCCTCTTTCAACACCCCTCAGGCAATGGGCCAGGACAGATATCACCGCATCTTCCTTCTCATACAGGATCTGGTAGACATCATTCAGGATTTCGATCAACTCCTGGGCGTGACGGAGCCGCGTTCTTTCCTCTTCAAGCTCTTTGTCCTCTCCCGGGGCCAGCCTGGCCATCTCTATCTCTTTTTTCTGAAATTCCGCCAGCTCCTCCCTCTCCTCCCGGGCCTCTATTTCCCCCCTCAATCTCTTGATGGCATCCTTCAGGCATTGATAGGAATCAAAGATCTCGTTCAGCCTCCTCCTCTCCCCGGAAAGCCCGCCGAAATCATCCAGCAGGTAAAGGTGGTTTTCGGGTCTCAACAATAGCTGGTTCTCATGCTGGCCGGATATGCTTATGAGCATCGCGC
>JAFDIC010000630.1 GCA_019308525.1 Deltaproteobacteria bacterium | reverse complement strand
ATTGAGAAGATGTTGCACCGGCTGATCGGAGAAGACATCGCTCTGGAACTAGCGCTTTCAGGGGATTTGTCCCCCGTAAAGGTCGACCGGGGACAGATGGAGCAGGTGATCATGAACCTGGCGGTCAACGCACGCGATGCCATGCCCACGGGGGGAAAGCTGCTCATCGAAACCAGCGAAGTGGAACTGGATGAGGCCTATGCGCAAAGTCACCCGGGGGTCACACCGGGAAGGTACGTCATGCTTGCCGTGACCGACACGGGATGCGGCGTGGACAAGGAAGTCCTGTCACAAATCTTTGATCCGTTCTTTACCACCAAGGAAAAAGGGAAAGGTACGGGCCTGGGTCTTTCTACTGTATACGGTATAGTCAAGCAGTCCGGCGGGAACATCTGGGCCTATTCCGAGCCAGGACAAGGCACGACATTCAAGATATACCTTCCGGTCACTGGCGAGCAGGCCAAGACACGCGTGAGAGAAGCCGCCCAGGAAGAACCTACCGGCGGTGGAGAGCACATCTTAGTGGTTGAGGACGAGGAGGATTTGCGGGGGCTTTTAAAAATGATGCTTTCCAGATTGGGCTACAAGGTGTCGCTTGCGGCAAACGGCCGCGAGGCGTTGCTGCTGGTGGAGGAGAAGGGCTTGAAACCCGACCTGATGATAACGGACGTGGTCATGCCGGGCATGAGCGGGTCGGTGCTGGTGGAGCGGCTTAGGCGAAATCAGCCGGACCTCAAGGTGCTCTTCATGTCCGGTTATACCGACAACGCAATCGTTCACCACGGGGTTCTCGATCCAGGAACACCCTTCATCCAAAAACCGTTTACCATTGCCCAAATTGCCGAAAAAGTCCGGGCGGTTTTGCGGGGGCAGGGGGCTCACGATGAGCCATGATTCATAGTGGAATCACAGAGAGCGAGAGATGGGCAGCTCCTTTGCAAAATTGTGGAGCTGGTTCGAAAAGGTAAAATTGGAAAAGGGTAAATTACTCGTTATCATCACACTACGCTTCTCATAGCGGTCACCCAGGAGGATAAACAGGACCTCCATCTCTTCCCTGTTCTGCTCCACATAACCGATATCATCAATGATAAGGGCATCGTGTTTTGACAGTTTCTTAAGGGCACTGGGGAGCCTGAGGTTCTGCTTTGCCAGCAGCGCAATGTTTGCCGTGGATGTACCTAAGCATTAGGCGTGTCAGAACATGGGTCGAATTAACCCGAAGTTCCCTCAGCAAAAAAATGCATCCTTTTCTGTGGCAGCAAGCAATTTTTATCTTTCGTTCCTCAGACAATGAAGTAACTGCTGCTCACATCATAGAAAACAAGATCCCCTTCTGAAAGATGACGAGCCGCCAACTTTTTTTCTATTCGCTTTTGCCTCCCCAATAACCAGTCCATTGCGTTATAAAATTCATCCTCATCGGCATCCGCCACCTCAAGCTCCTCAGCCAATGTGCTCGTATGCCACAGCCGGGTCGTTGCCAGCTTTGAACGAAGATGAACATGTATCAAGAAAGGAGAAAAGGTTCTGAAACTCTCCTTGGGATTGGCCCAGTAGTAGGTGTTAGCGGCGAACTTGTTTTTACGGCTCATGGTGTAATATAGAATCTCAAGGGGCCTGTTGTTGACCGCAGCATCATTTATCCGGTTTATTATCTCCTTGACTTTCCCGTACTGCCGCTAGGTACCGAACACCCTGAGCACATCCAGGCTGAAATGCAGGGTAATCAACTCCAGGGCGCTTATGAAAAATCCAAGGCTCCAAGGGGAAAACCCGAGGATGGAGACTTTGAGCAAACATGGAGCAGGAAGTGCTGATTTATGCTTGACATGGGGCTAGAGATTTCGTAGCAATGAAGTCATGAATGTGGGGGATCGAAATATTGCTATGGTAAATGCCGGTTTTTCATGGTGGTGGTGTCTCCTCTGTGAGGTGATCCCACCGCTGTGATTTAATAAATAAGGCAAAAACCGTGGGGTCACCTCGGGTGGTCCCGTTGAAATACGAAAAGGCCGTGGGGCCCCGAAGGCTCCCGGCCTTTTTTGCGTTTACTAAAACAAAAGGAGGGCAAGACTATGAAAGAGGTAATTTTAAAGGTTGTATCGGGACAGGACCTTTCCGAAGGGGAGATGAAAGGGGCTATGGGGCAAATTATATCGGGTCGTGCGACACCGGCCCAGATCGCATCATTTATCACCGCTCTGAGGCTCAAGGGAGAGACAGAGGACGAGATAGTGGGGGCGGCAAGGGCAATACGAGCAAAAATCAAAAAGGTCAATGTACGAAACGGTCACTTGAGCCTTGACCGGGACGAGATCAACATTGATGAAGAGACCATTTTGGATACCTGTGGAACAGGAGGAGATGGCACCAATACATTTAATGTGTCCACCGCCACTGCGTTCGTGGCCGCGGGTGCGGGGGTAAAGGTGGCAAAATATGGCCACCGGGCAGTCTCCAGCCGGTGCGGCAGTGCCGATGTACTTGAGGCCTTGGGCGTTAACCTTGATATGAATGTGGCCATGGTGGAGCAATGCATAAACGAGATAGGCATTGGCTTCATTTATGCGCCACTTTTCCAGGGCCCCATGAGATACGCCTCAGGCCCACGCCGTGAGATAGGCATTAGGACCATATTTAATCTCCTTGGTCCTCTGACTAACCCGGCAGGGGCGAACGTACAGGTCCTGGGTGTGTATTCCCCGGAACTCACAGAGAAGATAGCACGGGTGTTGGGGCGCCTAGGAACAAGAGAGGCCTTCGTGGTATGTGGCGAAAGTACGTTTGATGAGATAAGCATTTGTGGGCCTACGCGTCTTTCTCACCTCAAGGATGGCTGCGTGGAGACATTTGAGATGGAACCGGAGGAATTTGGCCTTAGGAGAGCCGCCCCCCATGAAATAACCGGCGGAAGCGCTCTGCAGAATGCACGCATCATTAGAGACATACTGGATGGCGAATCAGGGCCCAGGCGGGAGATGATCTTGCTGAATGGCGCGGCAGCGTTTGTAGCAGCAGGTCTTGATCCTGACTTCATTTCAGGAGTAGAAAGGGCAATGGAGTCAATTGATTCGGGCCGTGCAAAGGAGAAATTGGAATCGGTAATTGCCTTTACCCAGCAGTGCGGTCACTTTGCCCGCTGGGAGGTGGGATAAAGATCT
>JAFDIC010000163.1 GCA_019308525.1 Deltaproteobacteria bacterium | reverse complement strand
TCCGGTTCCGACTCCTTTCGCTCCGGAAACCACCATCCGTGCTGCACATCCACCATGCGGGGGTCCAGGATATCGGTCACATGCACACATTGTTGGCTCCGCAGACGTTGGGCGAACCAAAGAGATTAAAAAATCTTCGCTCATCCCAGTGGTAGGTCTGTTTGGTACCATGTGTGAATGCCAGGGTCTCTGCTCCGTACCGATCGCGCAGATGGGAAAGCTTCTCCGAGACCTCATCCGAAGCCTGCCCCCAACTGATGTGTTCCCATTGACCGGCACCCCGTTCGCCTTTTCGTTTGAGAGGGTAATCGAGGCGAACCGGATGATAAACATGGTCCAGTATCAACTTCCCGCGACTGCAGATCCGTCCTCTGGTGATAGGATGCTCCCTATCTCCAGTCACCTTGACCGCTCTGCTGTTTTCCATCTCCAATCAGGGACCGCAGCGCGGATGGCACAGCCCGCAATAGTTTCTCCTGATTTCGCTCATGAGCGCCCTCTCTCTAAAGGGGGTTTGTAAGATAGTTTGTTCCACTTCAAAAAGGGTTCGATTTTTCTTCATGAGGCGACATATCGCCACGATCCCTCTTTCCCTTGTAGGAGCAACCTCCTGGTTGCGATCATCAGGGAGGGGCTTAAACCCGAATTTCGCAAGGCTCTTAGGTAGGGGATCGTTTACGATCCCAAATTCTTCATAATCTTGACCAGTTGTAGGCCTAAAGCCCCCCCCTCCTCTTGAAAATCAATTCACTAAAAAGGTGAATAGAAAAGATCAAAAAGGGTTTGCAATTCTGAGTTTTGCCCCAACCCTTGCGAAATTCGGGTTAAAGCTTGAATCGTGAATAGAAACCCGGGTCAATCAGCGCGACTGATCCGTTTTTCAAGCTTTTGCCTGGTTCCAATATTTTCGTCTGATATCCTTTTTTAGTATTTTCCCCTGAGGGCTCTTAGGCAGGGATTCAACAAACTCAATTGACTTGGGAGCCTTGTAGGAGGCAAGATGCTCTTTGCAAAACTGGATGATTTCATTTTCCGTAACACTTACCTGGGGCTTCAAGACTATCACGGCATGAACTCGCTCCACCCATAGTGGGTCGGGTACGCCGATAACAGCAACTTCGGCAATCGCAGGATGCATGTAAAGGACCTCTTCCACTTCCCGTGAATAAACATTTTCTCCGCCGGTCACAATCATGTCTTTCTTTCGGTCCACTATGTATATGAATCCCTTCTCGTCATAGTATGCCAGGTCCCCGGTGTGGAGCCACCCGTCGATGATAGCTTCACGGGTTTCTTCGGGTTTGCACCAGTATTCGACCATGATGGAATCACTTTGTGCAATTATTTCGCCTACTGTTCCGGGCTCGACATCATTGTTCTTCTCATCGACCACCCTGACGTGAACACCCAGGCTCGGTTGCCCGCACGAACCCAATACTTTCTGCTCTTCCGGCGGCCTATCCAGGACTTGGTGAGCCTTCCTGGGAAGGGAACTGATTTGCGGTCCGGATTCGGTCTGGCCGTAGCCTTGTGAAAAAACGGGACCGAATATCTCAAGTCCCTTTCTCAGCAGCTCGACCGGCATAGGGGAGGCCGCGTAGTATATTCTCTTGAGGGTGCCCAGGTCATAGTCTTTGACATTCGGCACCGAGAGCAAGGAGTTCAGTTGGGTGGGTACAACCTGCATATCGGTTATGTTCTCATTTTTGACCGCTCTAAGAACAGCAACTGCATCAAAGGATTTTTCAACCATTACTACGTTGCATCCTCCAACCAAGAAAAAAGGCCACACGTGACTATCGCCGCCGATGTGAAAGAAAGGCACTACCAAAAGGTGTCTGTCTTCCGGCTTTACACCCATCTCCAGGGCTTTGATTCGGGTGTTGTCCAGCTTGCGAAAATGGGTGTAAAGAGCGCCTCTGGGAACGCCCGTGGTACCGCTGGTATAAAAGATGATTAATGGGTCGTCCCTCTTGATATCTACATCAGGTTCACTCGTAGGGTGGGCCGAAAGCAGTTCATCGTGAAAAAGCATGTCGGGAACCGGGTTGCCGAGAGAAACATAGTTTCTGACTGAGTGAAGGCGGGAGCGTAACTCGGCGATGGTTGGGACAAATTCTGCGCCGACAAAAAGTGTAGTTGCCTCTGAATAATTGATGAGGCTTTCCAGCTCATCCCTGTGAAGCCTCGGGTTGAAAGGCGAAGCTATGAATCCCCCTTTCATTGCAGCCCCATAAACATCTGGGTACTCAATACAATTCCATGAAAGGATACCTATGACTTCTCCTTTTTTGACCCCTAATGAATCAAGGGCATGCACTAGGCTATTCACCCGGGTATTGAATTGGGAGAAGGTCACCCTTTGAGGACCGTATACGAAGGCCTCATCGTCGGCATGCAAGATGGCGTTTCTATAGATAATATCAGCGAAAGTTCCTCTTGTGTAGCGACACAACTCTTTCAAGATGAGTTTTGGTGCCATACAATGTGCCTCCAAGGATTTCTTCGCTGCAAATATACCACGAACTCGCAAAAAGTCAAAAATGGGCCGGCTGTCTCCCTCAACCTATATCTCTCTGCGGGCAGGTGGGACCTGGCTTTTCTCTCAGGTCCAGGCTGTCCTTTAGGCCGGGATTCGGTCATACGGATTGAAGCATTAGAATAGATCCATATTTTTGTCAATATATTCATATTCAATATCTTGACTATTCCCCAAGGCTCTCGTTGCCAGCCCTTATCACATGTCAAATTCGAAGTTACAATTAATATTTTAAATTCAAATGGTTGCACAGGCCATTTGGGCTTGAGGTATGGGTCTTCCTGCTGAAGAACTGCGGAATAAGCCGAGATCCGGACAGGAATGGGCATGTTTGAATCGGCGGTGTAAGGGTCGAAAATACTATTGACAAAGGAAAAAACCAATGATATCAAGTTCATCAAAAACGAAATTGCTCAATATCAATATATTATGGAAATTGAATATTTTGATATTGTGTTTTGCAGGAGCCGGGCGTGAATGGGAAAAGATATGTGAGTGATTTGAGCACCAACGAAAAAGTCCTTATGGGGGTCGTAAGGGCGGCAGAGATCTTCAAAAGGACCCACTCTGCCATTTTCAGAAATTACGGCCTTTCATTTCCACAATACAATGTCCTTCGTGTCCTGGATGCGTCGCGGAACGGTATGAACAGGATCTCGGAGGTGAGCAGGATCATGCTCGTTCCAGGGGCGAATATGACGGGCTTAGCCAAGAGATTGGAGAGAGAAGGTTTCCTGATCAGGAAGGCGGACCCCAATGACGATCGTGTAACCATTCTTGAAATCACACCAAAGGGAAAAAGGACACTCAAAAACATAGAAAAGGAAAAGGACCAGAGCCTCGAAGCCATCCTGAAGGGTTTTTCACAGAAAGAGAAGTTGGAGTTTCTGGACAAGCTTAGACGATTGATCAGGAACAACATGCGTTCATCATCATGAGTCCGGTATCGCAGGTTGCGCCGTCTTTAGGGGCAAAGATCTTAAGGGTGATGAGAGTCAGGTCTGAAACTTCAAGGGATGAAGGGAGGTGATGTTTATATTTCTTTGGCAAAGGGGAGTGGTAATGACCAAGGTGTGTCTTGAGCGGTCGATACCTTTGTAATGTCAAATGAGGGAAGGTCCAGTTCAAAATTGGCCGATCTATGAAAGGAGGGGGGTATGAATCGTACACTTAGGTTTTCTAGGTTAGGCGCTTGTGTATTTGTGCTGATCCTAGTTTTTTCCTTTCCGTTTACCGCCTATTCAAAGGACAAAATCATTATTGGTGCGGCTAGACCTCTATCAGGCCCATTATCTTTTTTCGAAGCGAATGCCTTCGGGCCAATCTACAAAATGTGGGTCGATGAGGTAAATGCCAAGGGTGGGATATACATAGAGGAATACGGCAAGAGATTACCCGTAGAGATGCTCGTCTATGATGACAAAAGCGATATGGGCACGATGACGAGACTGCTGGATAAATTGATATTAAAGGATAAGGTTGATTTCGTGTTCCCGCCGGCGAGCACCGCTTTCCTTTTTGCGGCAGGCGCAATAGCAAACAGGCACGGGTACATCCTGTTGGGGGCAGAGGGAGGCGCCACGACCATCACACAAATGCTTCCCGGCATGCCCTACTTCTTCGGCGTCCTGAATTTCTCCGACCATAATCAGATGCCGGTTCTGGCTGAGATATTTGAGGAAGTGGGGGTGAAGAGTGCGGCGATAATGTTCATCGAAGATCTCCACGGCATAGAATATTCCGGTGTGGCAAACAGGGAATTCACGAGGAAAGGCATCGAAGTCAAGATGGTTAAGAGCGTTCCACCTGATATCAAGGACGTATCCCATATATTGAAAGAGGCCAAAAAACTCAATGTGGATGCCTTCTGCTCTTTCACCTATCCGGATACCGGTTTCCTGGTTACGGGAACGGCACAGGCGATTGGCTATAATCCAAAGGCCTTTCTGCTCGGCCCAGGGGGGAATTTCGCCGTTTATAAGAAGATATTTGGTGAAGACGTGGTTGAGGGCGTAATGGGTGAAGGTGCCTGGAACTGTAAGAGTTCTCCCGAGGCCAAGAAATTCTGTGATAAGTTCACCGCCCGCTATTCCCCAGACATCCTTGACTGGTGGGGGCATCTGTTCTATTGGGCCGGACTGCAGTTTTTTGAGCAGGCCATCGAGAAGGCCGGGACCCTGAACCAGAAAAAGATAAGGGAGGTTATGGCCACGGCAAAGTTTAACACGGTTTTGGGGCCCACGTGGTTTAAGACATTCGGCGGTGGCGGCGGAATCTTGGCAGTCGAATGTCATCCCGGGCAGATTGGGCAGTGGCAAAAGGGGGTGTTTGAAGTGATCGGCCCCAAAGAGAAGCGGACCGCAGCGCCTATATACCCCAAGCCCAAGTGGCCAAAGCCTAAGAAGAAAAGCAAGTAGAAGTCGGGTTCAGGAGTTTGATCCTTGTAAATGGTCGGCAGGTTGTCTCAAAGGGCGCAATAATAGGAACTCCTCAAGGTGATTATCGTGATCCGAGCTGTTTTCCCGTGCCTTTTGGACAGCCTGCGGCCGTAATTGTCAGACCCAGAAAACCATCAAGATGCTTGTAACAATCCTAGACATAGGGATCGCAGGCTTACTGCTGGGCGGTATCTATGCCCTGATTGCCGTGGGGCTCAGCCTGCAATATGGAGTTGCCCGGGTGCTGAACATAGCCCACGGTGAATTCATTATGCTCGGGGCCTTCGCCACCTGGATGCTGTTCACCATGTTTGGCATCAATCCCCTGGTTTCTCTCGCCATTTGCGGCCCTCCCATATTCTTGATTGGTTTTTTCCTTCATAGAACCCTGTTCAGGAGTCTCCTGAAATCGTCAATATCAGTGGATGTCTTTGAGGGTAGGTCTCTGCTGGCCTCTTTTGGTCTTTTCTTCATGATTGAAAATCTGGCCATATTGACATGGGGTGGCGACATAAAGGGGTACCGCTACTTGGTCTCCGGGGTCAATCTGGGGGGCGCCATATTTGCAGCCAATCGTCTAGTAACCCTTTTGTTTGCCGTGGTCATCGGTTTGGGCTTCTATCTTTTCCTGGCCCGGACCCGGCTGGGAAAGGCGATCAGGGCAGCGGCACAAGACCCGACGGCGGCCGGGCTCATGGGGGTAAACATTAACCATGTGCTCGCCTTGTGTTTCGGCCTCGGGGCTTTGATGGCCGGTTTTGCCGGTGGGCTTTTGAGCATGTGCTATCCTATCAAGGCAACGATGGGCATGGAATATACGATAATAGCCATAATAGTCGTCGTCTTGGGGGGATTGGGCAGTATCCCTGGGAGCTTCATCGGGGGTTTTTTACTGGGCCTTATCGGCAGCATAGTCACGTATGTTGAGCCGAGCTTGGCACTGGTGGCCTACTATGTCATCTTCATACTCCTGCTCCTGGCGAGACCGACAGGTATTTTGGGAAAATAGGAAAATGAAAATTGCCAAATTCACGTCAAAGGGGTCCCTGGTATCTGGTTCAGTTGTTTTCATCGTGTTAGTCCTTCTAGCTACTGTCTCACAGTATTCTCCCGGTTATACAATTATTTTGCTAAGCAGCATTCTCATGTATGTGGTTCTGACGGTGAGCTGGGTTGTTTTTTCCGGTCCTAGCGGTTACATCTCCCTGGCGCCGGCCGCGTTTTTTGGGATCGGCATATATACTTCGGCCGTGCTGGGGAAGGCATTACCCCTGCCCGTAGTCATCAGTATCGGGGGTATGGCCAGTTTCTGTCTCGGTCTTCTCGTGGGTGCCTTAACTCTAAGACTGAAGGGCATCTATTTCGCCATATTCACTTTCGGCCTGGTTGAGCTCATCAAGCATTTTCTCCTTTTCTGGGAGCTTCATGTGACGGGCACGCGCGGCAGATTCGTTATGGTGGTGGATTACAACACCATCTATTACTCGCTGCTCATCATTTTTGTATTGTTGCTGCTTGTCACCTACCTCATCAGGCACTCCAAATATGGCCTGGCCCTGCAAAGTATCGGTCAGAACGAGGATGCAGCGGCCCATACCGGTGTCAACGTTACCATGGTGAAGGTCGTCACCTTCGCCATCAGCGCATTTTTCATGGGAGCGGCCGGGGCTATAATGGCGACAAAATGGACCTATATTGACCCGTTCATAGCCTTTAATCCGCTCTTTTCCTTTATGCCCGTGTTGATGGCCATCTTTGGCGGTGTGGGGCAGCTTTACGGTCCCATAATAGGCGCTGTCATTTTTACCTACTTGGAAGAGTTCCTGATAACCAGGTTGCCCGAGTTATATATGCTTATTTTCGGCGCCGTAATGGTGGTTGCCATACTGTATCTTCCAGAAGGACTGGTTGGATTGATGCAAAAGTTATGGGAACGAATTTCCGGGGGGAAACATGCCTATTCTTGAAGGTGAAGGGGTAACCAAGTATTTTGGTGGGCTAGCAGCCGTATCTGATGTCAGCTTCCATGTGGACCAGGGTGAGGTGGTCGGCCTGATTGGTCCCAATGGAGCCGGTAAAACAACCCTGTTCAACCTCATATCTGCCGCCCTTACTCCCAAGTCCGGGACAATAAGATTCAAGGGAGAAATTATAACTGGCCTAAAGCCATACAAGATCTGTAGGATGGGTGTGGCGAGGACCTTTCAATCGGTCAAGGTTTTCGCCCACATGTCGGTCCTCGACAATGTGGTACTGGGCTCCTATTTTGGGGTATCACCGGGTATGTCGTCAAGGGATGCGGTAAGAGAAGCCTCAGAGTTACTAGAGTTTGTCGGATTGTCAGCAGTGAAAGCGACCCCTGCCAAGGACCTGACTCTGGCCAACCAAAAGCGACTTGAAGTCGCCAGGGCGCTGGCAACCAAACCGGAACTGCTCCTGCTTGACGAGATAATGGCCGGATTGAATGCCACTGAGGTAGCCCAGGCTATGGATCTTGTGACCAGGATCCGGGACAAGGGGATTACCATCATCATGATTGAGCATGTCATGAAGGCTATAATGAACCTGTGTGATCGGATCATGGTACTTCATCACGGCGCAAAGATTGCCGAGGGAACGCCGCAGGAGATCGCCACCAGCAGAACAGTTATCAAGGTATACTTGGGAGAGAAGGCTCATGCTGGTAGTTAGCAACATAGATACTTTCTATGGCAAGATTCAGGCGTTGTGGGGCGTTTCCCTAGAGATCGAAGAGGCGGAGATAGTCGCCTTGGTCGGTGCCAATGGAGCGGGGAAAACGACACTTCTTAATACCATATCCGGTTTGCTGCATCCGGCTTCTGGAAGTATCGAGTTCCTTGGCAAGAGGATAGAGGGGCTGGAAACTCACTCTATCGTGCAAATGGGTCTATCCCATATACCGGAGGGAAGAAAACTTTTCCCCGATATGTCGGTTCGTGAGAACTTAGAGATGGGCGCCTATCTTCGGCGCGCATGGAAACAGAGAGAAGAGACCCTTGAGCAGGTCTATCAACTTTTCCCTGTCCTAAGAACCAGACAAAGACAATTGGCCGGAACATTGAGCGGCGGTGAACAGCAGATGGTAGCTTTGGGCCCCGGGGCTTGATGTCAAGGCCAAGACTGTGCATCATTGATGAGCCCTCCTCTGGTCTGGCTCCGCTGGTGGTGGGGGAAATCTTCCGCATCATAGAGGATCTCCATGACCAGGGGATTACCATCTTCCTGATCGAGCAAAATGTCCAACAGGCCCTTGAGATAACTGATCGGGCATACGTGTTGGAAAACGGCCGTGTTATCTTGGCCGGAGAAAGCGAAAAACTCCTAAGCGAAGAACTTATAAAGAAGGCATATTTGGGCCTTTGATGCAATGCCTCATAGCAACAAATGGGGCGTAGGATAAAGGGAAAGTCGCCGACGTAGCCCTAAGAAGAGTGGCTGACACCCGAGAAAGCCAGGCGTTAGATGACAGTCAGAGTACGGATGATTCTTACCGTGAAAAAGATCATCGGGAAAGGAGCAGTTGAATTCTTCATCCTGGAAGCGCCATGTCAGGGTCTCTTACGACGATGTTAAGATGTGGAGAGACGAACCGGCATGCCGCCTGGAGCAACCAACGAGCTTGGTCTCGAATATGTGGCTGATACAATGGGGGTCCTAGGATGGGCCAGAGGTTCATCCATGGGGCCCCAAAAGCTCAGGAGGGAAAAATGAAGATTAAGGCCGCCGTCGTTTTTGAGCAATCGGGAGAGTTTGCTATTGAAGAGCTGGAACTCAGCGATCCCAATGATGATGAGGTATTGATTCGCATAGTCGGTACCGGCATCTGCCACACGGACCTTGCGGCGAGGGAGTTACATTTGCCGATACCACCCGCTCGCACGCTGCCCGGTGTCTTTGGACACGAAGGGGCTGGCGTGGTAGAAAAGGTGGGAGATCGAGTTACCAAGGTGAAAGCCGGAGACCATGTGGCATTGAGTTGGGACTGCTGTGGAGCCTGCCCTTCGTGCAAGTCGGGGAATAATTCCTATTGTCACAATTTTTTCCTGCACAATTTCAATGGCGCCCGACCAGACGGGTCCACCACCTTGCGAAAAGGGGATCGGGTCATCTATGGATCCTTTTTTTCTCAGTCCTCTTTCGCCGACTTTGCCTTGGCCAACGAACGTAACGTGGTAAAGGTAAGCAAAGACATCCCCCTGGAGATCGTCGGCCCCCTGGCCTGTGGAGTCCAGACCGGCGCCGGTGCGGTGATGAATACGTTTCAGCCCAGGCCCGGGGCTTCCATCGCCGTGTTTGGTGTGGGACCGGTGGGAATGAGCGCCGTACTGGGTGCCGTTGTTTGCGGGTGCACTACCATCATCGCCGTAGATATCATTTCGGACCGCCTCGATAAGGCAAAAGAGTTCGGTGCTACTCATACCATAAATGCCGAGGAGATGGACCCTGTTGGGGCGATTCGTGACATTACCGGCGGGGGTGCGGAATTTACCCTGGAATGTGTCGGTAATCCGAAGGTGCTGCGGCAGGCTGTGGACGCCTTGCCCCGCTGCGGGGTTTGCGGGCTGTTAGGGGTGGTACCGCCTGGCACGGAGGTCAGCCTGGACATGGACCTGATCATGAACGGCCGCACAGTTCGAGGGATCGTCGAAGGGGATGGCATCCCGGATCTGTTTATCCCCAGGTTGATTGAATTGTACACCCAGGGGCGATTTCCCTTTGACAGAATGATCACATTCTATCCGTTCGAGGAAATAAATAAGGCCGTGGAAGACATGGAAAAAGGGCGCGTGATCAAACCGGTTTTGCGCCTGTAGCAACATGCGACTTTGTGGTTTTGCCGGGCGGAGAATGGTGGGCGATAGTGGACGAAGGGAGCTAGGTGTTGACAGGCTGTTCCCCAAATCTTTTCCGCTCCACCCATTTATGCCAAGAGAAAATAGCGCTCATGGTATTTGCTGTTGTGGTCCCTGGAGGTCTTTTCTCAAGGCTCAATCAAATTCCTTCCAGGCAATTACACGGGCACCAAACACTGAATAGAAGGCCACAGTGGCCCCAAGAGATCATCTTCACCGGAGCCTCCAGCTCTCGCCCCTATTGAGGAACCCCTATGAGGACAATGGGGGCGTGGGAACAGCTCAGGAGGGATATTGAGCCTTGAGAAAAGACCTCCAGGGACCATCGATCGCGGTTGATCAGGCTTTGGGCAACAGCCAGTTGAGTACTAATAACATCCTCCCGCTGTGGCAGGATAAGCCAAGCGG
>JAFDIC010000162.1 GCA_019308525.1 Deltaproteobacteria bacterium | reverse complement strand
GGCATTTGCCGGAAACTTGGTCGCAAAAGGAAACTTCGAATGAGACGGCCAGGCTTTTCCCGTGATAATTTTTTGGAAGAGGAGGTCACACAAGATGGTAGCTGAAACCATAGTCAAGAATGCCAATATCGTCATTCCTGGAGGAATTGTGAAAGGGGGTATTGCCATCGACAGAGGGAAGATCAGCGGAATTTTCTCCGGTACGTCTCTTCCGGAGGCCAAGAACACGATCGACGCCGGCAACAGATACATCATTCCGGGTGTAGTCGATCCTCATATTCATTATGGGGTCTATCATTCCTGCCAAGAAGAGGTGGATGATCTTCAATGCGCTGCTTACGGGGGTACCACTACCGCTTGTTCATTCGTGGGCCTGGGCGCTACGGCAGAAAGGGGAACATACCAGGGAGCATTTGAAGAATGGAAGGATATCTGGGAGAGGAATGCGGTGATTGATACGATATTTCACGGGGGTATGTGTTCTGAAAAGAATATTGAGGAGGTTGTAGAAAACGCTGAGCGATATGGCATAACATCTTACAAATTTCTTATGACCTGTAAAGGTGAAGAGGCCAAAATAATCGGGGGTGATACCTGCGATGATGGTTTTCTCTATGCGGGCTTCAAGAGTATTGCACGTTTAGGTGATAGGGGCCTTGCAATGTGCCACGCGGAGGATATTGATATCATTCGAAGGATCTTACCAACGGTTAAAGCAACCGGAAGGCAAGACCTTGCTGCTTGGGCCGAAGCGAGGCCGGGATGGGTCGAGACATTGGACGTTATACGGGCGATCTCCATCGCACAAGTCACTGGATGCCCCCTCTACCTGGTCCATATTCACTATCCTGATAGTGTCCAGGTCATCAGGGAAGCTCAACTGGAGGGGAAGAAGGTTTTTGCAGAAACCTGCCCCCAGTATTTGGTGCTTGACACTTCATCGGACATTCCAGGCCCCTTGGGCAAGATCAACCCACCCCTCAGGGACAAGGCCTCAAACGAGGCACTCTGGCAGGCTATCAACGAGGGGGTGATCCGCCATGTCGGCAGCGATCACTGCTCAACGACCAAAGACATGGCTTCGGATTTGTGGACAGCGCCCCCCGGGTCACCTGGTGCAGAAACACTGCTCCCAATCATGCTCAGCGAAGGCGTCAACAAGGGAAAGATCACCCTTCAGAAGCTGGTGGAGGTCTTGTGTACTAACAACGCCAAACTCTTTGGTATCTATCCTCGGAAGGGAACCATCCAAATTGGGGCGGATGCCGACCTTGTCATCCTCGATCTGGACAAGAAGGTAAAATTGAGTGCATCTACTCAACACTACAAGGTGAGTGACTACACACCCTATGAGGGCTTGGAGGTTACGGGCTGGCCGACTCTTACGATGCTGCGTGGCAATGTGGTTGTAAGGGACGGAAGAATGGTCGCAGCCCCCGGGCTTGGAAGGTATATTCCTCGGTCATAGGGAAGAAACGGTTATCATTACTGGAGGCAGGCTATGTCTTCAAGGCGAATTGGTATCATCGGGGGAGTTGGGCCTTCGGCAACGATTCTTTATTACCGACAAATCATCGAAGGATTCCGCAAGCAGGAAAGAAAGGGGCACCATCCCGAGATAATTATCTACAGCTTGGACATAGGAGAAATCAACGACTACTTTGAAAAGGAAGAATATGATCCCCTATGCGACAAACTGGTAACGGCGGTGGAGGGGCTCCATGGATTGGGCTGTGATTTCGCCCTCTTTTCTTGCAACACGATGCACGTGGTCTTTGACCGGGTACAGGAGCGAGTTCAGATCCCAATGATCAACCTTATCGAGAGTGTAATTGATGAGGTAAAAAGCCGTCAATTGAAGACAGTGGGATTGATGGGTACAACCTTTGTCATGCGAGGAGGTCTTTACCGCCGTCCGCTGGAGGAGTTGGGGATTACGTGCCTGGTGCCTGAAGAAGGTGAGCAGGAGTGGATTATGCAGGCAATCTTGAAGGATTTGCAGGAGCCTTTGGTCCCGGAGAGTACGGTGAGACGGTTGCTGAAGAATATTGAAATGCTCGGGGGGAGCGGAGCGGAGGCCGTTATCCTTGCGTGTACTGATCTGCCTGTTGCCATTAATGAGGAAAACAGTCCACTAGGACTGTTGGATTCAACCGGTATTCACATAAGGGCCGTTCTAGAGCGGGCCTTACAAGCTTCTTTCCGGTAAGCGGAGACAAGGAGGGCCTATGATCAAGGGTAAGAGGATTTGGCTGAATGGGGAGATAGTGAACTGGAAAGATGCAAAGGTCCATATTGTGAGTGACACCTTTAGTTATGGATACGGGGTGTTCGAGGGCATCAGGTGCTACAGGACCAAGGAGGGACGTGCCATTTTTAGGCTGAGAGAGCACATTGACAGGCTGTTTGGCTCTGCACGCTCGCTTTTCCTGACAATACCATATTCACCGGAGGACCTGGTGAGGGGCTGTAGGGAGGCGGTGAAGGTCAATGATTTTGAAGAGTGTTACATAAGGCCCATGGTGTATGTCAGCACATATGCGGAGTCGACCTGGGATTTTCGCGGTGCTGCCGTGGATGTGGCTATTGCTGTGTGGGATTGGGGAGAGTATATCGATAAGAGGGCACAGAGTAAGGGACTCCGCGTCAAAACTGCCTCCTATGCCAGGCATCACGTCAATGTTCACATGACAAAATCAAAGGCGAACGGAAACTACGTGAACTTTATTCTCGCCAGGGGAGAAGCCCAGCGGGCCGGTTTCGACGAAGCCTTGATGCTGGACGTAAATGGCTGCGTTGCCGAGGGGCCTGTGGAGAATGTTTTCATGGTGAAAAAGGGTGAAATAATCACCCCTCCCTTGACGTACATTCTGGAAGGGATTACCAGGGACTCAATTTTGGCCCTGGCTGGGGAGGCGGGGATCAGGTGCAGGGAAGAATTCTTTACCAGGGACCAGTTGTATAACGCGGAAGAAGTCTTTTTCACCGGAACGGCGGCAGAAATTACACCAGTTTCTGAGATAGACCATGTCCCGATTGGGCCGGGAAAACCCGGACCCCTCACCAAGAAATTAACGACCTTGTTTTTTGATGTTGTTCATGGAGAAAAGCAAGAGTACCAGGCCTGGCTTACACCGGTATAGAGCGGAGGACAATGTTGCCCTTCTGATAGCCCGAAGGCTAGAGTTTCACCGGCTTCCCCGGTGAAGTAACCATTTGTTTTGTTAACCTTTCAAATCACCAGGAAAAAGGAGGACAGGAAAATGGCAAAGAAGACAGTAGCAATTTTGGTTTTTGTTGTGGGAACGGCTTTGCTGGTCGCTGGCATGTTTGTTCCCTTTGCACAGGCCAAGGGAAAATTCAGGGTGGCCATAGTATTGCCCGGGACCATAACAGATGAATCCTTCTGCCAGTCCGGGTACGAGGGACTCAAGATGATCGAAGAAAGGGTAAGCCGGTTCTGAAAGACATCTCATTTGATATCTGCGGAGGCGAAATCTTGGGGATAGCGGGTGTGGACGGCAACGGCCAGGATGAACTGGCAGACGTCATCGCTGGGTTGAGGCCTCTTGAGGGCGGGCAAATCCTGGTTGACAACACAGAAGTCAACCGCTTCTCTCCTGGAAAACGAATCGAACACGGGCTGAGCTATATTCCTTCAGATCGGCAGCAGGTGGGCTTAATCCTCGATCTCTCAATTGCAGAAAATCTGATTCTTAAGGGCTTTCGTCACGCTCCTTTTTCGAAACTGGGCATCTTGCTTGATCGCAATAGCATTGATGCCAATGCTGAAAAGATGATAAAGGAATTTGATGTTAGGGTCAGCCACGGAGATGTAAAGATACGTTTACTCTCAGGGGGCAATCAACAGAAAGTCATCCTCGCTAGAGAAATTTCGTCTCACCCCAAAGTCCTCATTGCAATGCAGCCCACGCGGGGATTGGATGTTGGCTCGACCAAGTACGTGCACCGGCGCATCCTTGATCATAGGGAAAAGGGTGGAGCTACACTTTTTATCTCCACAGAATTAGATGAAATTATCGCTATCAGTGACAGGATAGCCGTAATATTCGAGGGCGAGATCATGGGTATCTTTCCCAACGGTCCTGACATTGATTTGGAACAAATCGGCTTGATGATGGCGGGTGTGAAGGAGTGCAAGACCCGTAGCGTTGGATGATGGATTTGAAGTGTAAACGGATTGTTCAGTCCCTGCTTCCTGTCTGGGCTTTGCTGGTCGCTCTATTGTTGGGGGCGGGGCTGATTTTGCTTGCAGGCGCAAGCCCCCTGAGAGCTTACTATGCGCTTTTCATGGGGGCGTTCTCAGATATATATGGGATCAGTTCCACACTCGTCAAAACAACTCCTCTCATCTTCGCAGGCCTCGGCGTGGCCCTGGCGTTTGAGGGTGGGTATTTCAATGTCGGTGCAGAAGGCCAGCTTTATCTGGGCGGTCTCGGAGCCACTGTGGCAGGCCTTTACATAAGCGGCCTCCCCGCCTTCTTACACATCGCTGTATCCCTTGTGGCGGGTTTTCTTGCAGGAGGCATTTGGTCGATTATTCCGGGGTATCTCAAGGCCAAACATGGGGTTAATGAGATCATTACATGCATATTCATGTACTTCATAGCGCTTTTGCTAATCAGCTATATGGTTTCCGGCCCCCTGTTTGAAGGGGGAAGTCAGGCCGCCATGTCCCCAGAAATCGCCCCCTCTGCCAGGCTGCCAATACTCATTTCCAATACTGATGTTCATCTTGGGATAGTCTTGTCCCTGATGTTGGTATTCATTTTGCAGTTTATCTTGAAGAAGACAACAATTGGGTTTCAAATCAGAGCCATGGGTCTCAATCCAAGAGCTTCTCACTACGCAGGGATGAACATAACGCGGGGGATTGTTACGCTGTCCTTTGTCAGTGGTGGCTTAGCGGGAATAGCCGGGGCATCCGAAATCATGGGGCTAAAACACAGGCTCTACGATGCCTTTTCCCCTGGCTACGGCCTGGACGCAATAGTGATCGCCTTCTTGGCAAAGAATAATCCCCTGGGCGTTATGTCTGCCTCTTTGTTTTTTGGTGCCTTAAGGAGTGGCGCCGGGATGATGCAACGGGCGACAGGGGTCCCCACAACAGCAGTTCTGGCAATCCAGGGCCTTGTTATCCTTTTCGTTGCAATAAGCCTTGTTCTTCCGGAATGGCGACCCAAGTGGTTCAGCATTGACCGTAGCAAATACTGATCTCATCGGGAGGCACTTGCACAGCCTTGTGGGAAACAATTTTTAGCACATCTTTCCTGGTGGATTTTGTCGTATCGGCTATCAGGATGACTACCCCCATCGCTTTTGCCGGGTTGGCCTGTACGATCTCGGAGCGTTCCGGGGTTTTCAATATCGGCGCTGAGGGGATGATGCTTGCAGGGGCATTTGCGGGAGCAGTAGGCGCCCTGTACACTGGAAGTGCGTGGGCGGGGATAGCCCTTGCATGCGTTGTCGGGATTCTTATGGGTCTACTCTTGGCTCTACTTTCAATTCCTTTGGGGGCGAACCAGATTGTGTCAGGAATAATGATCAATATCTTGTCCTTGGGTCTTACCAGTTTTCTCGCACGCGTAGTAATGGGCTCGGCTGTCACCCAAAAGCTGCCTGGCCTGGGGCTGTGGAGCGTTCCGTATCTTTCCAGAATTCCAGTTCTTGGGCCGATTCTGTTCCAACAAAGTCCACTCTCATATATTTCCTATGGGGTGGCGATATTCTTGGCGTTTATCTTTTTCAAAACGACGTGGGGTCTATCGATCCGTGCCGCAGGGGAGCATCCCCGGGCCGCAGAGAGCGCCGGCATCAACGTTTCATTGGTAAGATACATCTGCGTAACTCTAGGCGGGGTTTTGGCTTCTCTTGGTGGGGCCTTCCTATCCGTAGGAGTAGTGAGATACTTTACCGAAAATATGAGCGCGGGGAGAGGGTTTATCGGGTTGACCATCGTCATTCTCGGTAAATGGAATCCCCTGGGAGCTCTGTTTGCAGCGCTTTTCTTCGGCGCTGTGGATGCGCTCCAATTGAGGATTCAAGCCTTTCAGGTAGGGATCCCGTACCAGTTCCTGGTCATGCTCCCTTATGTCTGCGGCCTTGTTGCCATAAGCGGGGTAGTGGGCCGGGCACAAGCGCCCGCGTCAGTGGGGATAACCTATCGCAAATAGATCGCAAGATCCCCTCATTTCTCGGCGACGCACACTTTTCCGGCCGCGATCTCCCTCAGCGCCGTAACCACCTCCTTGTTCCTAGAATGGACAAGAGGAGTCGCCCCTTTCTTGAGTTGGAGGACCCGCTTGGTTGCCATGTGGATCAACATGAAGCGGTTAGTGACCTTTCTGAGACAATCCTCTATCGTGATCCTTGCCATAGCGATCCACCTCCCAATGGCGGTCAATTTGTTCATGCTGAGATAACATGGCGATATTATTAGGTTAACACAAAAATATAGTAAGCATGCTCAGGCCTGATTTCAAGACCACCTTAACATTTATGCTGCCATCTCCCGGCGGCCTCATAGCAGGCAATGAGAGATAGAAGGATCAACAATATGATCCCGATTATCATGTCCGGCATGGTATTGAAGAGAGGCGGTAGAGGCGGATCCTCGTAGTGGAGACAAGGCTTAGGGCCAAGAGACGCCTCATGGGTCTCTCAGGGGGATTGTTCGCTTGTTTTCAACGGACTTAACCTTTGCGTCGACGTAGTGCCCGTTTTTTTGCCCTCTTCACCGCAGCGCGAATATCGCTGATCCTGAAAGGTTTTGCAATGAAATCATAGGCCCCTTTGATCAGGGCCTCTCTCGCGCTCTCGATGCTCCCGTATCCTGTTATGATTATCACCTCGGATCCCGGGCATTTTTCTTTCACCCGTTCAAGAAATCCCATGCCATCCACACCTTCCATCTTGAGATCCGTAATGAAAACATCAAAACAGGTTTCATTCACCCTTTCCAGGGCCGACGCACTGTCTGTAAATACCTCTACGTCATACCCATCGTCCTCCAACTCTGGTTTCAACCTGTCTCCGACTATCTGTTCGTCATCCAGGATACAAATCGTGGGTTTTCCCATCTCTTCCTCCTTTATCTTTCTTTATTGACGGCTTCGCAAAAAGTCCAATTTGTGCGTTGCGCTTCATCCCGGTGTGATTGCGGCATATGGTAAGTACCCCTCTCGCAGATACCGGCGCTGTTTGGCGGTGATCACACGGGATTCGCGCGCTCACGCAGGCGGGATTTCGCAAGCTCAACTTGAAAACGCACTTGAAGCTTTTCACTTTGCCATTCCAATTTCGACTTTTTACGAAGCCATCTTTATTTGGTCCACAAATTCCTTCACATAATGACCTATGTCTTCTTCCGCCTTGAGGAGCACGTCCAACTGCCTGGTGAACCCGATCAATTTCCCGATTATGCGCAGGTTCTTGAGGGTCTGTTCTTCCGTCAGTTGAACGGCCCTGGCCACAACGAGATCCCCCTTGGTTTCAACCTTGAAATCAAGTGTCTCCAGGATATTCGCAAGGAAAACAGCCCTCCTTGAGCGACGAACTATGTCCGTAACCCCTCCTGCAAAGCGGAAGGAAATAAAGCATCCTTCAGGCGAGGCTGCTATCGCTGATTCCACGGCCGTAAAGTGGTAACCCAGCGGGAGGCTCAAATGCACATAATTGTGGCCGATGACCCCTATGTTGACATTCGGCAGGTTGTTTCCCATGACTTCTTCGCTTTGAGTCCTGGTCAGACTGGACATGAGACCTTTGAAATCCACCGAGACCGGTTGCATGTTCCAGGTATCCCGTGAACTCAAGCCCTCCCATATTGCCTTCATGGGCAGAGAAGTTATCTGCTCCGGTTCGATGTACAAATCTTTGTCCGCCGCCGGAGAAATACCACCGCCGATGTCGATGAGAATGAGATCAAGGGGGATATTGGCCTTCAAACGCTTCCCTCCTCTTCGAAGGAGGGATCTGGGGTTCTGGCCGATTTTCAATAGTTCCTGGAAGGCCTTTTCATGAACAAACCGCATGATGTCATGAAAGGTCCTGCACCCTCTCGGAGAAAAATTGGGATCTTCCGGACTCGTCAGTGATAAGGGTGAAATCTTTTTCAAGAGCCTCCTCAGTATCTGGTACTCCCTGGTCCGTTCAAAAGGGGGCTTTCCAAATACCTGGTGCTGAAAA
>JAFDIC010000161.1 GCA_019308525.1 Deltaproteobacteria bacterium | reverse complement strand
ACTTGGGATCTGCCTCGCTCTTACCTCTGAAAACCTGCCACAGTACTACGCTACAGAGTAAAACCATCCAGAAAATCCACAGGCGGGGAATAGCTGCCGGTCCTGCCTCTTCCCCCGGGAAGCTGAAGGTAATGGCCAAAAAGACCATGGACCCTGCGATAAGGACACCCGGAAAAAGGATACTGCCGAGATATTGTTTTTTTTCAGAGTGCCAAACATATACCCCCAAGGTGATTAGGACCACCAGCAGCGTGATCATCAAGACGGTAAGACCGAGACCGTGACTCAAGAATTCGAAAAAAGACATGGAAAAAGGCCCCTATCTCCATATGTGAGGGGGAGGAAGATACCTGACAGTGCCAGCCTTCCCCCTTACTCCCTGCCCGGATACTATTTGATGATGCCGAGATCCTTGAGCGTCGCCGCAAATTCCTTTAGATCCTTCTTGACGATCTGTGTGAATTTATCTTCTCCATAGAAGACCGGGTTGGCTCCCCCCCTTGATATGTACTTGCGCCATTCAGGATCATTATTTACCTTTCTGAGAAGATCGTTATAGAAGCCTATGGCTTCCTCAGGGGTCCCCTTCTTGACCATGAACCCCCGCCACATGATCTCGTTGTCAAGCCCAACAATACCTTTCTCCCTGAACGTAGGTACGTCTGCAAACCTGCCACCCAGTCGCTTCTCGCTGGATATGATGGCCACCATAAGGTCTGGTCTTCCAATGACATCCTGGGGATTTCCCACGTAGACCACGCCGTGTCCTCCCAAAAGGGCTGCCATGGCCTTGCCCCCGCTCGCGTAGGGGACCCATTTGGCCTTGATGCCTGCGGCCTTCCATGTCTTCATTGCCATGATGTGATCATTTCCCCCTGCGGCTGGACCGACCCAGAGCTGCTTCCCCTTCTTGGCCTTGGCGTCTGCAACAATGTCTTCCCATGTCCTTACGGGCAGGTTCCTGTTCGTAATGATGGCTTCAGGATCGGACACCATCATGGCCAGCCATGTCAACTTGTCAATGTCGATCTTTCCACCCGTGGACACTATCTTGCCGATGTTGGACCTGGTGACCGCCATGAGTTTGTACCCGTCAGCCCTGCTTGCCAGGACATCCTTCATTGCCACCACTCCGCCTGCGCCCGTCTTGTTTATTACCACGAACGTGGCATCGGTATACTTCTTTGCAATGGCCTCAAACTTTCTTGCAAAGACGTCTATGGCCCCGCCGGGCTTGGTATAGACAATAAGTTTGATGGGTTTGGCGGGAAACTTGGCCTGGGCCGCCCCTGTTGAAACCGCGAAGCCCAGTACTGAAACAGCAAGGATAAGACACACTTTTTTCATGGCACTACCTCCTTCTGGTTAGTGATATTCGTCCCTCGCGCCCCTACCATTTTGTATAGGGGTGCTGGATGAGGTTTGAGTTGAAATACTTGGGATCCCCGGTCACTTCCTCACCAATCCAATCCGGTTTTTCAAAAATTTGGTCTTCGCTCTCCAGCTCCACCTCTGCCACGATCAATCCCTGGTTTTCACCGAAAAACTCGTCAACCTCCCATACAAGCCCCTTGTACTCGATCTTGTATCGATTCTTCTCTATGAGAGGCCTTTCACACAGCTCGTCCAGCATGCTTTCGGCCTCGGCAGCAGGGATATCGTATTCAAATTCCAGTCTTGAGGCCCCCCTGGTAATTCCCTTGATGGTCAAGAATCCCTTGCCGTCGATGGTACGTACCCGCACAATCCGCTCTTTTACGCTGTTGAGATATCCCTGTCGGTACCTTGTTCCCTTGGCAAGGGACCGCCAGGAGTCATCCTTAACCAGAAACTTCCGTTCGATTTCTTTTCCCATTGCTGTTTCTCCCTTACTTGGTTCTAATGCGCTCAGACGGTCAGGCCCTGCTATGGGGCCTGCCTGTCCTACTCTGGCAGCGGCTCCATACCAATGATCCGCTTGATCGCCAGCAGATAATTGACATTCTCGTAACCGGTAAGGTCCAGTTGTTCCATTGCCTCCAGGATCCTATCCGCATCCTCGTGTTCGACAGCCACGGTCTGGATTGCCGCCCCGTTGACCAGGAGGTGGGCAATCTCCGCAATACATCCGTTGACATCAAAGGCGAAGCGTCTCTTGAATACACGCACCGCCGATAGCTGTGGATGCGGGATGATTAGTTCGTCCAGATATTGATCGAGAGAATATTCGCTCCTCGTGAACTCCGGCTCTTCCACGCTAAAGGCGGGGAAGACTTCCTTTTTGATGATGTCCGTGTTCATAGGAAACTCCCCTTTCATCCGGGGGTTCCATTGCTCAAGCCCCTTTTTCTTGTCCACAAGAACCTTAATATCCATCTTGCGGTCGCGTATCTTCGTGTTGTTTTCATTGTTGGACGAGGAAACAATGTAGATCTCCGAGCTTTCGCGAATCATCTTGCATTCCGAGAGTTTTCTCATCTTGGTTTCGACTATGCCAAAATTCTGGGCAAAGGTTCTGAATTCATATCTGGGTACAATCTGGTTCATAATCTTGCTCCTTCCTTGAGGATTCCTGATTGTCGGGTTTGGTTTTGGGTGGGTTCCAAAAGAATATAATCTTTACTTTAGACATGTTTAGAGATAATGTACAATAGTAATTCTTGATTCACACCATAAGGAATTCTTACGAACATCGGTCAGTTAATGCCTTTATCAATTTCGAACAAGGATCCAGGCCCGCAGAGCGCTCTTTGCCGCACCTTCAAAGGGGAATGTCATCCAGAGGATGGTTGCCGGAATCGTGCTCAAGGCGTATACAGGACTACGAGGCACCTGGTTGTCTCGTCTGAGATGCTTTTCAGCTTGTGGGGGATATCCGAGTTGAAATGGATGGACTCTCCCTTCCTTAGATGGTGGGCCCTGTTCCCCAGGGTGAGTCTGAGATCTCCTTCCATGACGAAAATGAATTCTTCCCCTTCGTGCTTGTAGGCAACGGGCTTGTGGGCCTGTCTCGGCTCGATGGTTATCATGAACGCCCTCAAGTGATCACCTTCACCGCCCGGGCTGAGGGTCTGGTAGCTGTAGTTTTGTGTGCGCTTCATGAATTCCCTTGCCCGCATGTCACGGATCACCCTCTTGTCTTCTTCCTTGAGAAATGTCGCGGGATTGACATTCATCGCCCTTGCGAACCTCAAGAGAAAGCTGACCGAGGGGGTCGCCTCGTCATTTTCCACCTGCTGAATAAGCTCAGGTGTCTGTCCCGTGGCCTGCGCAAGCTCTTCCACGGACATGCCCAGGTTCTCTCTCAGTCGGCGAACTCTCGGGCCCATCCCCTCTCTTCCCCTTTTCCTCTCCTCTTCCTTGCGTTCTTCCGCGAGCCTCCTCATGGCCGCCTGACGAATCTTTTCATTCAAAAGGGGAAGGAACTTCCTGGCATCGGCCACAATCCCCAGGTCGGCAAGATGGAAAATGGGTGCATTGGGGTCTCGGTTTATGGCAACTACCCTCCCAGACTCAGTTATTCCCGCTGTATACTGTATGGCGCCCGATGTACCGACCGAGAAAAGAAGCTCCGGCCTCACCGCCTTTCCTGTTTGCCCCACCAGTCGCTCCTCTTCCACCCAGTGCTGTAATACCGGCGGCCTTGTTGCACCTACCTCTCCGCCCAATGATCGAGCAAGCTCTCTTACAAGGCCGAAACCCTCGGCATCACCAAGCCCTGCACCTCCCACTACGACCACATTGGCCTCTTCAAGTCTCTGGTGCTCTTCATATTCCCTGGAAGAGAAAAGGAACCTCATTCTCTTTGCTGGAGCAACCTCGTGTACCTCAATTTGTTCCGTGACTCCCGGCTCACCCCTGGCCTTGCGTAGATCGAGGTCGTGGGGTTGCAGAGTTGCAAATACCGTGGCCCCATTCCCGCTGAAGGTAATGTCGGCCATGATTTGTCCCCCCCAGGAAGGGCTTCTCCCGACGATGCTTTCTGCCTCCCACCTGAGATCTACGCACT
This sequence comes from Deltaproteobacteria bacterium, assembly GCA_019308525.1. The sequence continues at coordinate 4,221 of JAFDIC010000161.1, read as the reverse complement.
CGGCGATCATGCCGGAATCCACAAGCACCGCCGTCCTGGCCCCGATTTCCCTGCCCAAATCCGTGACGCAAAAAAGGACGAGGAGAGGATTCTTCTCCCTTATGGCAGAGTAGAGGGCCCTTGCATAGTTTTCCGCAACAGGCAAGGCCAAAGACTTGTGGTCAAGGATGTAAACAAGGTCGGCTCCGTGTTCAAGGCACCGCTCCGCGCCCCATTGCATGGGTAAAGCATCGGGACCGTTTGAAGGCTCTTCTTCCCGGCCTCCCCCGGCGTGGCCCATGAGTACTGCGCAAGCCCGGCCCGACACATCCCTGACCAGGTCCCGCGCCTTTGACAACAGTTTGACAGAGGGCCAGAATAAATTCTCTCCCCTCAGGTCAATCCATGCCCAAATCTCTTTTGCTGCTTTATCACGCTCCATGACTCACATTCCAGGTACCGGCCCCGGTACCCATGCCCATCCCCCTTACCATTCCATGCCCCATTCAACCAGAAGGTCAACAAGCTTATCCGCCTGTTCTTCCTCGGTGCCTTCGAGGAACTTGCACCTTCTTTCTCTCTTTATCCTTGACAATGAAAGCACCTTTGTCGGTGAGCCTTTCTGGCCCACCTGTTCGGGAGCCAGACCGATGTCCCGCAGGCTCCACCTGATAATTTGCCTCTCCCCGTAGGCCTTTTCAATGTCTTTCAGCCCCAGGTACCCGGGCCGATCGGAAGAAGGGTGGACAGTCAGCACCGACGGCATGTCCAGCTCATACCTTTCAACAAATCCATCGGCCTTTCTATCAACCGTCAGGGTCTTACCCTTCTTTTCTATCCCGTAGACTCCCGTGACAAGAGGCAAGCCCAGGAGTTCCGCGGTTTGAGGCCCAACATGCCCCGTGTCGCTGTCAGAGGACCTGGTCCCGAGCAGGACCAAGTCGAAGGGGGCAAGCCTCCCCACGGCCGCCCCGAGGGCCTTGGAAGTGGCAAGGGTATCAGAGCCCGCGAGGGCCGAATCACAGACGAGATATCCCCTATCTGCACCCATGGCCAGGGCCTCGCGTATCACGAATTCGCAGGTCTCCGGTCCCAGGGTAATTACCGCAACGCTTCCCCCGTGGGATTCTCTGAGTTTGAATGCAGCTTCCAGGGCGGGGATGTCGTAAGCATTCAACACGCAGGTCTCAGAAGACCTGACCAGGGGCCCTTCCGGTGCCTCCTTCAGAACCGCCTTTATACACACTATTATGTTCAGTCCCGAGTTCATCTCCCTTCTTAATGTCAACGAAGTCCAGAAAAATGACTGTCCTCCCGCAGGGAATGTGCCCCTATTCCCCCAGTATCCCCCTGGCTATGACAATGCCGTGTATTTCCGATGTCCCTTCATAGACCCTGGTCACCCTGGCATCTCTGAAGTAGCGTTCAACCGGGTAAGCCTTGGAAAACCCGTAGCCTCCATGTATTTGAACCGCCATGTCCGTCACACGACTTGCTGCTTCAGATGCAAAAAGCTTTGCCATGGCCGATGCCTGTGAAAAGGGTTTGCCCTGGTCACGGAGTAACGCTGCCCTCAAGACCATCAGTCTTGATGCATCCACCTGGGTGGCCATTTCTGCGAGCATCATGGAGACGGCCTGATGTCTGCCGATGGGAACCCCGAACTGGTACCGCTGCCTCCCGTAGAGAATCCCATCTTCCAGGGCGGCCTGGGAGATCCCCACGGCCTGCGCGGCGATACCGATCCGACCGACATCAAGGGCTGCAAGGCCGATGCGCAGGCCCATACCTTCTCCTCCCAGGACATTGTCAACAGGAACCTTGCAATCATAGAGTCGGATCGAGCTCACCGGGTTGCTCCTGACACTGCACAGGTCCTCCAGGTCCCCCACGACAAACCCTGGAGTCCCCCTTTCAACAACGATCACGCTGATCCCTTTTCTCCCCGCCCCGGGGTCGGTCCTGGCAAATATCAGGCACGTATCTGCGACACCTCCATTGGTTACAAAGACCTTGTTCGCATTGACCACGTAATGATCACCATCCCTTTTAGCGGTGGCCTCTATCGCCGAGGCGTCCGAGCCCGCATTGGGTTCTGTTATGCAGAAGGCGCCTATCTTCTCGCCCCTGGCAAGGGGTGGCACCCATCTCTTCTTTTGCTCTTCCGTCCCGAAGGCCACAAGGGGATAAAGCCCCACGCTGTTATGCACTGTCACACAAAGTCTGATGCCGCCACTGGCCCTGGAAATCTCCTCAATAACGATGACGTAGTTGACCGTATCCATCCCCGCACCGTCCAATTCCCTCGGGACCTGGATTCCGAAGTATCCCATCTTTCCCATCTTTTCCACCACCTCCCAGGGAAAGCTCCCTTCCTGGTCCATCTCCCTGGCGATGGGTTTCAACTCTCTCTCGCAAAAGGCCCTGACCGATCGCTGGACAGTGCGGTTCTTGTCTGTAAAAAAGGGCTTCATAGGCTTATCCCGCGCATTTTCAACACATATCGGTTTGCTTCCAGTGAGTTGCTCGCACAAAAACCGGAGGTCGTGATCCTACTCCCCTTGGCGTTGCGTCTTGCATGCCGGGCAACTGGCCCAAGGAAAAACGGGGACACCATCTTCCGTCTCCCTCGTAGGACAGAGCTCCTGGTGGGAGCAGCTCAGTATCCCGCAGACACCTCCACATTCTGCAAGATCTCTTGCAAACTCTACCAGCGTCACCATGACGCCGCGCCTGGGGCAGTAATACTTTCTTGATCGTATGTCCCTCAACCCCGATACCTCCGGAACAAGAACCTGGCCTTTGATGCCGCCGTCATTACCCGCCCTTGGGCAGCGCGGTAATCAAGAACACCATCACGAAAAGGGCCACAGTTTCGATTACGCCGAGGATCATGATATAGTTGCCAAATCCCTTGCCCGTCTCTGCAAAGGCATCGGCTGCGTTAGCAGCGGCCTTGCCCTGCATCCATGCTGAAAAGCCCATGGCCAGCCCCCCCAGCAACCCGTAGAGGAGTTGCCACAAGTACATGTCGGGCGGCAGGCTGGCGTCCTTTATGGCATTTCGCAAGATCATCCCGTAGATGGTCTGGGACAGGGGCGCGCCCACAAAGGCTATGAGAATAAAGGGGACGGGCTTGCCTCTTGCAAAACACTTCTTCCATGCCCCCAGGGTCGCCATCCCCGCCGCGCCCGTACCCAGGGCAGAGCCTGCGGCGGCAAGGCTCAAAGACGCTCCCATATCACCTAACCCTGCTATCATTCCCCTTCCCTCCTGTCTCAATTGTATTTACAATACCAAAAGGCCCCACGAATTGGTACCAATAATAGCCTCTCAACCCCTATGCAGCCCATTATTTCGTGAGGCCGGAATCCAGCCTTCGCATGAAGGGCCTGAATATTTGCCCTGTCCAGTTCATCCCGAGATGGCTTGAGAATTCAAGCATGTTCAACCTTATGCCATGAACCAGCACGGCCATTGCAGCCAGCATTATGTTCAGCGTATGCCCTATCAAGAGTATAAGGAGTGCGCCGAAGGCCCTGAGCATTGAGCCTTTCCAGAGGTCGAAGGCCATCTGGTTGAAGCTTACCGCTATTACGAGGGTGGCATAGCCCACGGCGAACAATCTCAAGTAAGAGACCAGGTCAGAAAAGGACCTGATGATATTGAAGGGTAGATCCGCAACGCCCAGAAGGGCTGATTTTACAAAGTTTCGCTTGGGATTGGAAAAAAGGGCCACAAGGACAAGTCCCAGGGACAAAAGGGCCCTGCTCTTTTCAGGCAATGGTCTCCCCAACACAAAATAACCCGCAAGAAAATACAGGAACCACAGAATCAGTATCCAGCCCACCTCTGCGAGAAGCTTGGGGCTGTTCAAGAACCTCACCGCTCTTATCACATGGGCGATGCTGAGATGAACCGCACCAAGGATGAAGCAAAACCCTATCATGAAATCCTGGTCCCCTGAATAGCTGTTCAGGGCAGGGACTACCAGCCGATTCAGGGTAGGGATGCTGGCCAGCCGCTCCACCCCGAACCAGGTGCCCGTGATAAGACCCCATCCTATGGTGGAGGCGCTGAACACATAAAGCAGGAGAAATGGTTCTTTGGCGGCGGTCTTCCTCTTTCGCCTCAAAAGGTAGGTCCCCACAAAGACCAGGATGCCATATCCCCCATCGCCCACAAGCATGGCAAAAAAAAGGCTCAAGGAGACAAGAAACCAAAAACTCACGTCGTACTCTT
>JAFDIC010000629.1 GCA_019308525.1 Deltaproteobacteria bacterium | reverse complement strand
CGTCCACTCATGTCTTCCAACAGAGGCATCTTCATCAGTGATGGCGCCTCCCTCTTTTTCGGCCTGATGAGGAGACTCAAAATCCCCATTGGGCCTTTTGCGAAGCACAAAGAGCGCGGGCAATGTGGTAATCACGACAATGAGCGCCATGACGCAAAAGGAGGCCCTCCAACCGCAGATATCAATCAAAGAGGCGATGAGAGGCGGTATACACATGCTGCCCATGGTGAGCCCGCTGGTGAGTATGCCGATCGCCAGGACCCTCTTTTCCGTGAACCAGGAGGAAACCGTTGCGATCAAGGGTGGCCAGCAGGTGCTTATGGAGAGTCCCAGGAAGATGCCGAAAAACAGGTAAAGGTGCCAGAGCGAGTTGGCCGAGGACATGGCCGCGTATCCCGAGGCAGCCAACAGCCCTCCCAGGGCTATGACGACCCTGGGCCCGTATTTGTCCGTCATCCGGCCCGTCAGGATCCCAAAGGGACCGGATATGCCCATCAATATGGACATGGTGCCCGAGACCAGGGTCCTGTTCCAGCCAAATTCCTCCAACAAGGGTTTCACGTAGACCCCGAAGGAGAGTTCGGTCCCGTAAATCCCGACCATCACCATGGTCGACAGTGACCTTTGAAAGGAACTGTGCCGAATGAGGAGGTGGTGTCATAGGCCGGATCAAAAATCCAATTGGTGCCCCCTGTAAGCCTTGAGGTAGTTCATGCAGAACCTGTCCCTGCCTGCCAGGGCCTCCGCCGAGACGATGTTCCCCATCATCCGCCTGTCGAGGGGATCTATTATGGCGGCATCAAGGCCCCTGGCTATGGCCATGACCATAAAGGTCTGGTTGAGGAATTTCCTCTTTGGCAGGCCAAAGGAGACATTGGAAAGACCACAGATGGTGTGTATACCCTCAAACTTGTCCATCACTTGTTCTATGGCATCCAGGAATTCCCGGCCAAAGGATTGATCAGTTGCAACGGGCTGGACAAGGGGGTCAACAAAGATATTCTCCATCTTGATGTTATTCTTGAGCAGGAGATTCACCAGGTCCTCGGCCACGATCAACCTGTCTTCAGCGGTCCTGGGCATGCCCTTGTCGCTCATGCACAGGGCGACTACTTTGAAGTCGGTGCCTGCAATTATTGGTAGGAGCTTGTCGGAGCGATCCTTTTCCAGCGTAATGGAATTGATCATGGGAGTCCCCTTGTGGACCGACAAACCTGCCTCAAGGGCTGCCGGGTTGGGACTGTCTATGCAGCAGGGGACACTCACGACCTCCTGGACGATCTCAACAAGCCACTTCAAGTATTCGGGTTCTCCCTTTTCAAACACACCTGCATTGACGTCTATGTAATGAGCGCCTGCGTCTTCCTGCTCTTTAGCGATGCCTTGCAAGGTCTTGTGGTCCCTGGCCTCAATAGCTTCCCTGATGGACTTGCGGGATGCGTTTATCAGTTCTCCAACGATGATCATAGGACGGATATCCTCCTAATTGCGGTAATCTGTCAACAAGCTAAGAACCTTGTCATTTTTCTCTGCTCAAGTCAAGGGAGTAATCGGATGTCGGGCTTGAGGCGAGTTGTGACCAAAGAGCCTTCCGGAGCAAGGTAGACGGGCCGGGAATCAGTGTCGGGTCTTCGTATCCCTTAGGAGGGACTTGTCGTAATCCGCTACAAAGAACCTTTTCCCCTTCTGGATGACCCTGTGCCCCTCTGATTCCAGGAGTGCCCTCTGGGCTTCCACTCCTCCAGGATATTTGCGATTTAGCTCTCCCCCTGCTTTTAGGGTGCGCCAGTAGGGAGTGATTCTTTTTTTTCCACCCACCGCCTCCTCATTGGCCGCCTCTGCTGCGATCCTGGCAAATATCCCCGTTGTCAAAGGGCAGGCAATGGTAGTGCCATGTCTTTCAGCGAGCATGGCCCTGATCTCGTTTATGGTAATAAGCTTGCCCTTGGGCACCTTTTTCATGATTTCATCAACTTCCAGAGGCGCAGGAATGACAAGTGTCCCTTCTCCCCAGTTTTTGCGCATTTTTTCAGGTATGGGAACTGTTTTGGGCAAATCTTTACTATCTTGCAATTTATCTCGCCAGGTCTTCTTTGTTTTCATATTTCCTCCAA
>JAFDIC010000160.1 GCA_019308525.1 Deltaproteobacteria bacterium | reverse complement strand
ATCCTGTGCAGCCTATTGTGTCCATGAGGGGCGCCTTACCAGCGCCGCGGATGCCTTTGACCATCCATTCTGGGATTATGTGCGCAACAGGGTATCTGAGAAGGCGATCGAGATTAGGCGGCAGGGTTTCTTTGGAAATGCCATGCTTCCTTACACCGAGCTCGAGTACGGTGGGATCGTCAAGAAGCTCGAGTACCTGGAAGATCGTTTTCAGATACGTAAATGACGGCAGGAACAAGGCCCGTGGATTCATTCTCCTCCTGGGGGCACGGGCCTCCACCCCCCCTCTCAATGCCAGGAATTCTTCCCTATGCCTCCCTGTATTTGCTTGCCAGTTTCTGGCCCAGGTCAAAGGCCTTCTTGTTCATCTCCCAAAAGCCTTCGGGTATCCTGGCTTCGATGACTTTGAGCAGGGAGTCCTTCTTGATCACTCCCGTCAATTCCAGCAATGCACCGAGCATGCAAATATTGAAGACCACCGGGTTGCCGATCTCCTCCATCACCGCCCTGTACATTCCGAGAGATACCTGGCGGGCGTCGACCTTGTGCTCTGTTTCAACAAAATGACTGTCTGTGAGGAGCAAGGCACCAGGGCGTATGGTCCTTGAGAACTGGTTGTAGGCCCGCTGCGTCAAGCTCACGAGGATATTGGGTTGGTTCACCTTGGGAAAGCGAATGGGGCGTTCCGAGATAATGACGTCTGCCCGGGTGGCACCGCCCCGCGCTTCAGGGCCGTAACTCTGGGACTGGACGGCGTTCATGCCTTCATGAAGTACCGCTGCCTCGGCAAGAAAGATAGAGGCGGTAATAACTCCCTGGCCCCCTGACCCGGAGAATATGATCCTGTACCTGTCCGTGGGCAAGTCCGCTGGAGATTTTTGTGAAAAGGTATTGATGGATACCAATCGGGCCTCCCTCACTGAATAAAGTCTGCTGATTGCAGCAGGTCGGTTCAACCGCCCCCCTGCTCTTTTTGGGCCTGGATCCTGCTTACCATTTTGTCGTATTCCTGGCAGTACTCGGGTCTATGTTCCTGGACAAAAATCCCCCTTTCGATCAAATCGGGGTTTTCAGCCTTTTTCTTGGATCCTACGGGGGTTGTGTGGGTCTTGTAATAGTTGAGCATGTCCACTGCATCGCCCATCCTGTTTTTCCTGCCGAAGTATGTGGGGCACTGGGAAAGAATTTCAACAACAGAAAATCCCCTGTGCGTGATCGCCTTTTGGAGAATCTTTATCATGGACGTGACATGGTAAGTCGTGCTTCTCGCGACGAAGGACGAACCTGCCCCCCTGGCAAGCTCTACGATATCAAAGGCTTCGTGAATATTCCCAAAGGGGGCTGTGGTTGCTATCTTGCCGAGGCCGGAAAGAGGGGAGAACTGCCCTCCGGTCATTCCATATATACCATTGTTCATGATGATAGCGGTGATATCGATGTTTCGCCTCGCAGCATGTATGAAATGATTTCCTCCAATGGCAATTGCATCGCCATCACCCATGGGCACAATGACCGTTAGCTCCGGCCTGGAGAGTTTTACGCCGGTTGCGAAGGCGAGCGCGCGGCCGTGAATGGTGTGAAGGGTGTGAAAATCCATGTAGCCGGAGATGCGGGATGAACACCCTATGCCTGTAACCATCACTATGTCATTCTTGAGGATGCCCAGGTTTTCTATGGCCCTAATGAGGCCGTTCATGACGATTCCATGGCCGCAACCAGGACACCAAATATGAGGCATGAAACGTTTGCGAACATAATCCTTGACGGCCATAGACTACACCCCCTTACCCTGTATGACGCGCAAGATATTGCGGATATCACTGGGGGTTATGAAAGTTCCGTCAATGCGGTTGGCCAAGAACACCTTGTCGGGTTCATCCAGGGCCTTTTTGACCTCCTGGAGTATTTGGCCCATGTTCATTTCAACTACGACAACGTGATTTGGTCTTTCACACCTCTCTCGAACTGCGTTGGCCGGGAAAGGCCAGAGGGTCTGCAATTCCAGCAGGCCCAGTCTCTCACCGCGGGCCCTGCGGTTTTCGACCAGATGGAGCGCAGACCTGGCGGAAGATCCGTAGGAGATCAGGAGGAATTCAGCGTCGTCCACAAAGAATTCCTTGATGTGGGTCATTTGGTGCACGTGCCCTTCGGTCTTATCAACAAGGTGCCTCAGGAGTCCGTATGCGATCTTGGGATCGTCGGAAGGAAACCCCCACATGTCATGCACGAGCCCCGTGACGTTGTATCGGTGCACACCCCCGAAATCCGACATGGGCAGACGTCCATCCTCCCTCGGGAGGTAAGGGTGATAGTCGGTCCCTTCCTTCACCGAGGTGCGAAGCCTTTCAACCAGCGGGATTTCACCGGGTTCGGGCATGACAAGCTTCTCCCTCATGTGCCCGACCACTTCGTCGAGGAGAAGGATAACAGGTGTCCGATAGGTTTCAGATATGTTGAATGCCTCAACGGTCATGGCAAAGAGATCCTGGTGGTTGGAGGCGGTAAGGGTCACGATCGAGTGATCCCCGTGGGTGCCCCATCGTGCCTGCATCACGTCACCTTGGCTTACCCCGGTAGGCAGTCCTGTAGACGGACCTCCTCTCTGGACGTTGACGACAACGCATGGCACTTCCGCCATGACGGCATAACCGATGGCCTCCTGCTTGAGGGAAAACCCTGGGCCGCTGGTAGCGGTCATGGACTTCAGACCGGTAAGGGAAGCGCCAATGATCGCGCACATGGAAGATATTTCGTCTTCCATCTGTATGAATCTTCCTCCCTTTTGAGGCAGAAGCACGGAGAGGTGTTCCAGGATCTCAGAGGAGGGTGTAATGGGATACCCGGCGAAGAACCCCAGCCCGGCATAGAGAGCCGCCTCCACGCATACTTCATTGCCCTGGATGAAGCGTATCCTGTCCTTCATAGTATTTCAATTGCGAGGTCGGGGCACCTTAGTTCGCATATACCACAACCGTCGCACCTCTCCGGATGCAAGACAAAGGCCTTTTCATGTTCATCAAGGTCAAGGACCTTTTCGGGACAGAATGCAACACATATTCTACAGCCCTTGCAGAGTTCAGTATCGATGAGAACCTTTTTCCTTTTCCTGGGCGCTGCCATGCCTTTCATATTATGACATCAGGGGTGTGGCCTGCACAAATCAGCTCTCTGCGACTCAGCCTCACCCATTTTCCTCTTTCTTTAGTATTATTCGGGCATCCAGGACGCTCAGCCCCTGTTCGTAGACCATGACCGGGTTGAAGTCCGTCTCCTGTATTTCAGGGTAGGCCTCAACCAGCTCCGACACCGCCAGCAGAAGCCTCCTGAGAGATCTCTTATCACAGGGGGGACGACCCCTGAAACCGTTAAGGATAGGGTAGGATTTTGTCTCCTGGATCATCTTTTCCGCGGTCCTGCTGGAAATGGGCAGCACCCTGAAAGATACGTCTCTGAGGATTTCCACCATCACACCCCCCAGGCCGTACATGACGACCGGGCCGAACTGATCGTCGATCTCGGTCCCCACGATCACTTCTATGCCCTCGGGCGCCATTGGACAGACAAGGCACCCCCTTATGTCAGCATCGGCGCGAAAGTCAAGGGCATTCTGCCTGATCTCCCTGAAGGCCTCTCTGACTTCATCCTCCGTCCCCAGATCAAGCTTCACCCCCCCGGCGTCGGTCTTGTGGAGTATGTCCGGCGAGGCTATCTTGAGGGCGACTCTTCCGTTGATCACTCGAAATGCCTTCACGGCCTCTTCCTCGGTCCTTGCCAATATATCCTGTGGGTGGGGGCCGCCATGAAGACTCAAGAGCCTTTTGGCTTCATGTTCCATCAGTATTGTGCGCCTCTCTTCCCTTGCCTTTCTGATGATCTTTTTCCCCCAAGGTTTCGCCCGATCACCCCAGTTCAAGACAAAATTTGTCCTGGCGTGATAACTTTTCAGGTAATCCCCGTAATCTGCCAGTACACCCATACACTTGCAAGCGATGTCCAGAGAATCATAGACAGGGATATTGTAGTAGCGGAGCAGTTCGAGGGGGTGGGTCTTTTCCGATGCATAGAGGCTGTGAAAGACGATGGGCTTCTTCCTTTTCCTGAGGAGCTTGCCCATCCTGTGGGCCGTGTCCTCCTCCACCAGGCCCAGGGTTTCTGCAAAACGCTTGCCGTAGCCCCCAAAAAGGCCTACTACGAGAAGCCCCCCAATATTATGGTCTTTCAGGATTTGCTCGGCGCAATCGGCAAAGATGCCCGGGTCCGAATCCGTGCCTCCAGCCACATCGATTGGGTTTCTGACCGAGGCAGTGAACGGCAGTATCCTTTTCAGCCTGGCCTGGGTCTTTTCGTGTAACTCAGGGATTCTTATACCCAGGTCGGTCAATATGTCCGCCGCAATGGTTGCGTGTCCTCCGCCGTCTGCAAGTACGGCCACACTCCTGTTCTTGATGGTGGGGAGGCTGGAAAGGGTCTCCGCAGCAGGGAAGAGTTCATCAGAATTGTCGATCACGACGATGCCGGCCCTTTGGAAGGCCCCCTTTGCTACTTCCGACAGGCCCGCAAGAGCGCCGGTATGGGAGCCGGCGGATTTCTTGCCCATGGTTGAGCGGCCACCCTTGAGTAGAATGATGGGCTTTTCAGTCGTGGTCCTGTAAGCCTGCTGGAGGAATCTTCTACCGTCTCTCATGCCTTCCACGTACATCAAAATGGCTTTGGTATCCGGGTCATTGAGGAAGAATTCAAGATACTCGTGAAACCGTATATCGGCCTCGTTGCCTACGCCGACATAGTAAGAAATCCCCTTGTTGCTCTTGAGCTTCGCCTCGGTAATCAGGGTCAGGGCCATGTTCCCGCTCTGGGTAAGAAGGGCGATATCGCCCCGGGGCGTATCATGGAGTCCTACCAGGTTAAGGCTGGTCTTGAGGTTCATTATGCCTGAGGTATTGGGCCCGATCACCCGGATGCCGTATTTCCGGGCCATTTCTATTATTTCGTTCTCGAGCTTTTTCCCTTCCCTTCCCAGTTCTCCAAACCCTCCGGCGATTATCACGGCACCCGGCACGCCCTTCTTTCCGCAATCTTCCAATACCTCGGGGATCGTCCTTGCAGGGGTGGTGATAAGGGCAACATCCACGGGGTCTTGGATATCTGCGACCTTTTTGTAGCACTTGAAACCCAGTATCTTGTCTTCCTTGGGGTTCACAGGATAGATCCGGCCCTCAAATTTCTCGTCAACCAGGGTCTTGATGGCCTGGTAGCCTCTCTTGGTTTCATTCTTTGAGGCACCGACAATGGCAACGGATTCTGCGTTCAGTATTCGGTCAAGACCCATTGCTCAGCCCCGTTTCCTCTCTTCAAATGTCTTCAGGGATTCCTCTCTCTCCTTTGTGGAGACACATGCGAGGCATGCTTCTACCTCGTAGTCCATCAGGGCCTCCAGGCTTGTCCCGTCACTTGCCATGTTGAGCCCCCTTTTTATCATCTTGGTTGAAAAAGAGGAGTTCCTCGCAATCTTCTCGGCGAGCCTAAATGCTTCCTCCATGAGGTTTTCCCGGGGGACGGCCCTGTTTACCAGGCCGATCCTTTCGGCCTCTCTGCCGTCGATATATTCTGCTGTAAAAAGCAGTTCCCTGGCCTTGCCCGGGCCGACCAGCTCCTGGAGAAGCCTCATGGCCCCTCCTGTTACCGAAGAGCTCACCCTTGCCTCAGGGGAGCCGATCTTTGCGTCTTCAGCGGCTATACGGAGATCGCAGGCCAGGGTCAACTCGTAACCCGAGCCCAGGGCGTAACCGTTGATGGCTGCTATGGTGGGTTTTTCAAACCGAATGAGCCTTCTGGATATCTCCTGAAGATTCTCAAGGTACTTCCGGTATTCCTCCGGGGTTCTTTTCTTTGACTCCTTCAGGTCGGCCCCCGTGGAAAAGGCCCTCCCCTCTCCAGTGATGATCAACACCTTGACGTCCGGGTCCTTCTCGGCTGTTTCAAGTGCCGATTCCAGGTCGGACCAGAGCCTTCGGTCCATGGCATTAAGGACATTCGGCCGGTTGAGTTTGATCACGGCGATATTTCCAGACTTCTCAAAAACAATGCACTCAAATTCCATGGTGAGGTTCCCTTTGCAAGCTCGCCGGAAATCAGATTTTCCCCGGGAAGATCCTTGCCCCCCCCCGGGAGGCGCAAGAGCATAACAGTATAATGCCACAGGAGAGTCGCCGTTGACAAGAAAAGTTTATATCCTGGCTCGCGCCCTCATCAGGTTCTGAAATGAACCTGATTTCCCTTGTCTTCATGCCGGCAAGCAAGTACCCTTCACGAGCCAAACTTAGAGAAAATCAAGCGGTGTGCTAATGAAAAAATAGAAGGGCTATTTTGCCACCAAAAGGGGCGCCTTAAGCAAGGAAGCAAGATATGTACAGGATGGTGACAGGGGAGGGCAGGGGCCACATGCCGGGATCCTGTAACCGCCGCCATGGAAAGCACAGGGATCTTCGGGCTGCAATTAACCGTCCCAACGCCTGGAACCGCCAAGCGGTTTGGCTACGGCGAAAATGAGGAAGGTGTGCTGGTGGTCGTGGTCAAGCCCGGCAGCAAATGTGAAGATTTTTCCTCTCTAATCACGGGCGCTCCCAAATATCCTTAGAAGCATCAGAAAGAGGTTGATGAAATCCAGATACAGGGACAGGGCTCCTAGTATTGCCCCCTTCCTCACCACTGCTCCGTCCACGTCCACGGGCTGGGTGAGAGCCATGTTCTTGAGTTTCTGGGTGTCATAGGCGGTCAGACCTACAAAGACGATGACCCCGATATAGCTGATCATCATGCTCATGGCGCTGCTCCTGATGAACATATTCACCAGGGATGCGATAATAATGCCTATGAGACCCATCATGAGAAATCCGCCAATGGAAGTGAGATCCCGCTTGGTGGTCCACCCGTAGATACTGCACCCCACAAAGGTCCCGGCACAGATAAAGAATGTGCTGAAAATGGAGGTTCGGGTGTAAGCCAGAAATATGAAGGAAAGGGTGAGCCCATTCAGGGCCGAGTATATCACAAAGAACGATGTGGCAGTACCCGCGCTCATCCTGGTGACCATCCGCGCCAGGGCAAAGACCAGTCCCAGTTCAGCAAGAATAAGTACGAAAAAGATGATGGGCTGACCAAAAATGAGGCGCATCAAGGTTTCATTATGTGAGACATAGAAGGCCACAAAACCCGTAAGACAGAGCCCGAGAGCCATCCAATTGTAAACGCTTCTAACGAAGTCATTAACCAGTACTTCAGTCTGTGATCTGGTAACGGAAACCTGTGCCATTTCTTTCTCCTTTTGGCCTTGATGGTGTCGAAAAAAAACTTCTATCACGTGCGGTCAGATAAACGCAAAAACAGATCCACGCAGCCAAACAAGGTCGCAACGAACGCGAAGGAAAGATCAATAATGCCGCCATGTTATCCCTGCATTCCCTGAGGGCTCTGTGAGAAATCCAGATTTTTCCAGGCGTGTATAAAACCTGCGCTTGCAAAACACTCTGTTGATTACGCTGATCGACTGACCGGCTTAATATATATGCTTCAGGGAAAAGTTCAAGTTATTATTGACGTGCACACGAAAATGCGTAGTTGTGGACATCGACCCTGGGGGGCTGCGCAATCTACTTTGGGCTGTAATACCTTTTTTCACACTCTGCGGCATTGGCTGCTCTTGCACCGAGCGCCCCGAAAGCAAGCATGCACAATAGGGTAGGTATCAATTCTGACGAGTTCGTAAAAAGTCGAAGATTGGGATGGCAAAGTATGAAGCTTCAGGTAAGTCTTCAAGTTGAGCTTGGGTGGTCCCAGGGCCCAGGGGAGTTAGCCTCGCCGATTCTCCGGCGGTCCAGGCACGCGGCCAGAAGTGAAGGTCAGCTGTACTCCAGCACACCGCACTTCTCTATAACCCTGCATGCCTCGGAAGGGATAACAATTTGGATATGGTGATATTCTTTCAACTGGATGAGATGGTGGTCTCCTGACACAATGAGATGCGCCCTGTTCTCCAAAGCCAGGGCAAGGAAAAGGTTATCGAATGGGTCTTCAATGATTTCGCCACTGTGCATCGAAGATTCCACGGTGCCAGTGCCCAAGCAGGCGCTCTACGAAGCAGCATGGATGTTAACTACCTTTTGTGCGGTAGGAGAGAACGGGGACTGGGGAGTGCCTTATGATCTTCTCCGCCACAGAGCCCAACATGACGTGTTCGAGGTCCGAC
>JAFDIC010000159.1 GCA_019308525.1 Deltaproteobacteria bacterium | reverse complement strand
ACTTCTCCCACTCAGGAAATGAGACAACGCCAACTACTTCGTCTCGAAGGTTCGGCCAAGCACCCCGTAAATCCGAGAGGGCTGTCTTTTTATATGCCCTGGATCCTTTGTAAAAGGGCATCGCACCTCCTTTATCTTTCCATAATACCTTAGCCTTTTGAAATGCCCCTTAGATAGGTAGAACGGGTGATGATACCTTTTCTGGAGTGACTGGTGGAAGGGCGGCGTCTTTCCGTGACCTATCAGTGGGGAAAACCCCTGGCCCCGGGCGTAGGCGAGGGGAACAGCGGAAGCGGGTAGAACTCCCGCGCAGATAAGTCGCAGAAAAGACAAGCCCGGGAGACTCGGAACCCAAGAAAAAGCATCATCACACGCAGCCGCCCATGACCAGATTGTCCGAATTGCTTTTCAAACAGCTGAAGTGATAAATACCAGCGTATTGACAAGGATCAGGAAGTACCCCAAATTCAGGGGTTGAGAATGAGGCTGATCTCGGTAAATGATGGGATCGACTTCAAGCTATTTGACGGAGATTATGAAGTAGGGGTTGGAGTGTATTTCTGACCGATCATGATAGGGTATTGCTGGAGTTGTTGAGAAAAAGCAACTCCAGCAAAGGATTTCACTAAAAGGGAAAATCGTCTTCATGGTCGATATATTTATCCGCAGTTTCCGTCATTTGCAGGTCCATCATCTGCATAAACTCCTTGTCATATTTATCCCATAACATGGATTCGAGTCGGGCCAAGGTTGCGCAAAGTTCAAAGGCCAATTTGGCTTCCTCTTTTTTTGTTTTCATGGTTTTATCCTCCTGATAATTGATTATAGTTTTGTTTTTCCTTGAGTCGTTTAGCGGACGGGTTACGTGAGAAGGTTTCCAGGAAAAGCTTTTCATCGAGTTGTTTAAGTTGCCTTTGAGCGGCAGTTGTGAGGAGTTCTGCGGCCATGGTATTGAGCAGCCTCAGATTTCCTGCAGCATGGTCAACAAGGGTTTCTTTGAGTGTTTGACTCATCAGATGAGGAGCTGCTGCTTGCAAAAGGGTATGATCAAGATAATCGAGCAGATCATGGCGGTCATAGGGCTGTAGAAGGTGACGCACCTGCATCCGAGAGCCTAAAGAGACCAGTGCTGTGCCTCGAAAACGATCAGGGAGTCGCATATCCCCGCACAACACAGTGGTGAGCATGGATTTGGAGTCGAAATGGGCGCTTCCGAGCAGACGGATTTCGTTCAAACATGCTGTGATCATCTCTTGTGCCTCGTCGATGAGGAGTACGGGTCTTAGCAGGGTGCTATTGATATGGTTTTGCCATCGCTCTCTGAGGGCCTTGAACCCACCATAGCGATTGGCCGGGGATAGGTTGACCTCGAAGAGGGTCCCCATTTCACGGTAAAAATCACTAAGGCTGCTCTGGGGACGTTCCATGACCCCAACTACCACATCGCCCATAGCATTAAGTCGGTGGGCCAAGAGATGTAAGATTTTGGATTTTCCCAATCCAGGCTCACCACAAATAAGGGCAAAGCCTCCGCGCATCACCAAGGTCTCAATCCGAAAGCAAAAGCTATCAATACCTGGTGCAGGCCATAGAGCTTCAACCGGAATATCGGGTAAAAAGGGATTCCATTTGAGCCCATAAAGGGCCAATAATTGTTTATCATTCATGCTCCTTCTCCTTATCATCTGTGGTTATGGGTCCCGTGGGCAGGTAAGCGGGTGGGAGACCGGTAGCTGCGTAATCGGATAAGATCTTTCGCAAAAGGGGCGGGATAGGATCTTGATCCCTCTTATGGTCGGGCTCTGTGGATACAGCAGGTGTTTGTAGCATACGCCGGTATCCGTTGGCATTTTTTATTTTATCCTGGGGATAGATGGACGCCAACAAGTCATCGGTGTGCGGGTCTATCAGATAGGCTTTGGTTAGGTTCCAGCTTTGGTAACGCACATAGAGATGTTGGAAGTGGCTAAAACGAGACGGCACCTCAAAGCGCACTCCTTTGATGGAAATGGTGCCATCACTTTTGCGCTGCGTGCGCCTCTCTCGGACAGTAAAGGCCAATCGTAGTGCTTCACTCTCAGGGGAGGGGGACGGGAAACATCCTCACCTTCCAGCATTCGCTCAAGGGGAGAAGTAGCGATCTCTTGATGCAGGCTTCGGTTGTATTCCTGTTCTACCCATGCCTGGGTGGCCTGGTTTAAAAACTCCAGGGTCAGCGGCTCCACCCTGCAAAGCATGGCCATAAGCCGTCCTTCAAGTTGTCCCCAGAAGGCTTCCTGCTTGCCATTCTGATAGGGGCTATAGGGGAGGGTTTTTTCGTGTAAAATCCCCAGCCTCAATAGGCCGTTTTCGCTCTCCTGGGCGATCATGGCCGAGCCGTTGTCCGACATTAAGGAGCGCGGGAGGCCCCGTTTATGGAATGCTTGCATCAATCCATGGAATAATGTCTCGGCCGTCTCCCTAAGATACCACTGAGCATGACAGCATAACCTTGAGCGGTCATCGAGAATGCATAAAACCAGGGGCTTATGCCACTGACCGTCGCTGTCTACCACCCGGCGCCGTCCTTCATGATAGTCCAGGTGCCAAAGGGCATGAACATATTCCGATTCAAAACTACGCACCTCACGCTTCTCAAGGCGTTTGGCGGCCTCTTTTTGGCCTGGGGTTGGATTGGGAGGAGGAGAACTCTTCTTGATCCAACCTCGCTCCTTCATATGTCTGAGAAGCGTGGAATAGGACGGTATCTGTCCCAATTGCGGCTTCATCTGCGCCAGTGCCACCAGGTTATCCCTGTGCAGTTGGTAGCTCCAGCGGGGATATAGGGCATATTGTCTGCGCAGCTCCTCGGACAACAACACGCTCATGGCCGTACTCTTGCCCGCGTCTGAGCGGACTTTACGTCCCAGGGCCTTGATGGGATCTTCGGCTCCTAACGCACGGTAATACCAGCGCTCTATAGTGGAGGGGGCAAATTTAACCTGGATGCCTTTGATGGGATGAAGATAGTGTTCAGAGGCCAGCTCCTGCAGCTCCTTACGCAATTGTCCCTTCTCAGGGGGCTTTGCTAACAATGAGCCGATCACCGAAAAGCGAAATTGGGCCCAGCTCATTACCCGTTTCGGCTTTTTATTATCCATAGACGGCTCCTCCTCTCTTTTGTTTTGGAACCGCCTTCTATATCAGTCAAAGCGATAAGGGAACTCCCCATCTTTTGCGTGGATGGGGCCCCCCATCACAATGGCTGACTATAAGCCATCCGCTGCTTCAGCTAAAAAATAGAGACAGCGTATCAGTCCTTCCTCAGCACAATCGCAATGATCTATGAAATAATCCACTAAATCACCGGGTAAGCGGTTATTCCCTACATAGACCCCAACTCTACCCCTGAGCCTTTTCCATTGGGCACTTTGAGGAAATACCTCACGATAGTATGCAATCCAACGCATCAGGGTCTTGCGGGAAATACCAAACATCCCTATCAGCCGTTTTGTGCCAGCCCCTTCAGGCCTGTTCTGCCTCAATGTCATCACCACTAAAATCACAGCGCCCCAGTAAACCCTCCGGCCCATAAACAAACAGGATGGGGGTAATGTCCTGCGACGGCAACCCTCTCTGCCACAGCACAAACTTTGCCGAATGCACAGGTCTTCAGGAAGGAATCCCGGACCTCCACGGGGTTTTCTCTCATAGTTGGCTTGATGCAGCGGGCCTTGACAAAAAGGGCAACCCTTCCATCGGTATTGCTTGGATAGATCTTGATCTAATTTGTGCAGAAGAAGAAAAAGACTGGATCTTTGGACAAGTTCTGCTAACATATAGACCTCCTACCATGTATGGGCAGGAGCCTACACCTTTACCAAGCTATATGAGGGGGCTTCCTGTCCGTACCTCATATAGCTTGCATATTTCTAAAGCTTTTCCCATCAATTATCTTTATGAATCTCATACTATCTACAAAGCGAATAGGATGATGAATAGGACGTATACCTTCTGTGGATCGAAAATAGACTCTCATCAAACATGAAACAGGGAATGACGATTCAAGAAAGAAAGGCAGGGCATAGGTGCCCTGCCTTTTTGACATGAGAATGATTCAACTATCCCTTCCCAAACTTCCTCCTTAATCCTGCCACGCCGACCAAGCCAGCTCCAAGAAGGAGCAAGGTGGCGGGTTCAGCGACAGGTGTCGTGAATTCTGCCTTGATAAAAATATTTTGATGGTCCGACACCATTTTGTCAAAATTTGTAGAAGCCCAAATCCATTGTGCATCGGTATCTATGCCCATAACAGGACCGCCATTCACGCTAGTCCAGATATTGGATCCACCATTGTTACCGTATTCCGTCGTGCTTGACCAATCCCAGGACAAGTCCTCAAAATTGTTTGTATCACCACCATCAGCATCATACATAAAGGAAGATGAAGACAAAATCTGGCTCCCTCCAAGATCTATCTGGGCCAAGAAGCCCGCGGGATTGCCGAGGCTTGGGTCGCCCGAATTTGAAACCTGCCAGATTAACTGGTAATGGGTGTTATAGTCTAAGTCTAGAGTGGCACTGTCTGCAATCTTCCAATTGCTTGCGTTCAAACCAAGACCAAGCGTTACCGGTGCAGCGCCGTCCTGGTACCACGCATTGACAATATTATCGGCAGTATAAGTTACGGTTACCGGCAATGCATGCGCAGCACCCGTGCCCAAAAAAAACGCAGCCATCAAAATAAACAGAAATGCTTTTTTCATTTACCCCTCCTGCCTGTCTGATCTTTGCGATTGATTCGACTCCGCAGAAGCTCCAAAAGGGCAACCGCACGGCCCTCTTAGAGCGAAGCCGTCCTCAGTTGGACCTTTTTCCAATGATGTGCATCCTGTCGAGGGTTCGGTTGGTTATTTTGAAGATAGAACACGCCTTTATCTGTTGTATTATCACAATAAGCAAAATTCATGCCAAAGCCCTGGTTCTTGTTGGTAAAGAAATATTATCATATTTTCAGGTGGTTATCCTCGGCTGTAGGGCGAAGGGGGAAATGATATGTAATAATATGTAGAAATCTACCTAATTGTATGAAATCTTTTTCCACTTCTTGGAAAATTGTTATTCAGGGAGGCGATACTTCCCGTTTAGAGACAACAAAAGATGTACCGCCCTGGAAATGCATTCATCATTTTGAGCAGATCGAGATCCACAAGGGAAAAAATCCTGGAAGACCGGGTATGTGTCCAAGTTAAATGACTCTACGCTTGACTCTTGATCAGATCTAATCTTGGCGCAACGGGATCTGCGGTATGAATATGTTGATCGCTATCATCACTCAAGTTTCGCATCCCTAAATCGCATAGGATTCGTGCAAGATACGCATCGAATGAAATTTTCCAAGGCAAAATATCTCTGAAAGGGGTTTCATAAGGGCACATTGGTTATGAATAGGGCAGGGCACATACTGCCACCGCCGCTGGGCTGGCTCAAGGGTTTCCCCCATCGTGCCGGTCAATCGCAGCGGTGTCGTTGTTTTGCCTTGAAAGAACTTATTAGACGCCATCTGTGAGCGCACGGCGCCGAAAAGGTGGTGCGAAACTTGAATTGCTTTGTTATTGCTTAAGAAAACAAGAGAAGGTCAGTGATAAGCGAGCCTTTAACCATGTAAGGTTTTCCGAAAAACGAGGTTTGATAGACGTTTCTCTGTTAAACAGGCATACCCGGATGACCTTTTCAAATTCAAATGCCTGCAAGGGTTGGTTTGGTGCTTCAACCGAAGAAATATCAGCTCGGTAGTAACCGGTATTTCCCTATCTTGCAGCCGATTGCACCCCCGTACCAAATCTCATGAGTAGAGTGGATAACGAGATTCGAGAATACATGCCAGTTTCCCCATACGCTTGCCCCATGGCCGCCCTTGTCTTAGCGCCCAACCGATGGGTAAAGAAACCGGGCAATTTATTTCTTTTGTTTCACCTGCGGCATTCAGATGATCGAAAACTTGTTAAACGCTTTTGACCTGTTCCAGGTGAATGATCCCCTTGACCGCCGCACAAAAAGGACACAGTGCTTTTATCATGTCAGGCTCAAATGTAAGCAAACAGGCTGACTTTGTGAATAATATTTTGCCACGCAAGCGGTGTACATGGAACGGTCTCGATCCCTCAAAGCGTCCTTGACAAGATCCAGGCGGCGGCATTCAACTTCTTTATGCCCCAAAACCCCATTTTCCGCCCGCCTGCCATGGTTCGTCACATGATGCCAGGGATCTGGATAGACTATTCTCAAGGGCCTGGGCATGTGCTCATCTTTTCAGCCCCCCAGTGCAAGAGTTCAATCCCAGACCCTTTCCCCTCACCAATTAGCATGTTTGAAGCATTCTTAGCCACTTGAATTATCAAAAGACCGTCTCGAGATGAAAACTACTAGAAGTAGAATAGCCCGGAAAGCTATAGGTATGAAGCCGAAGACCCATGGGTAAACCCAGTACAGAGAAGCTGAAGTGGCACAAAAGGATGCGAAAAAGGGAAGAACGGGGAAGGAGACAACCTTACAGTGCCTCGCTCTTTCGCATGTCTCGCTTTTAATGGTCAGGTGGTATCTCCCATTCCACAAATTCCGCCTCTTGCAGACCCACGGGATCACTCGACACCCACAACACGGCGCGCAGGCCGTCTGTGAAATAGGGATCACCGGTGAGATTGTGACGCGGCTCAGAGACGGGGGAGGGTCCCACTCCTTTTACATAACCGATTTTTGCAAGCCCCTGGGAATACCACAAATCCTGGATAAGGAAATCCCTGGTTTCGTCCACGTCCGGATCGATTTTGTGGGTCAGGATCGTCTTCCATGAAAACCTTACACCAATATCGCGGCTGATCTGGCCAATCCATACGGGTTTCTCCTCCAACCGCATGGGCGAGAGCCACAACCGGAGGTGATTTCGCTCATGGATCGATCCCCTGGCCTTCTGGAAGGCCACATCCTGGGACCGGCCGTAAACATAGAGAGAGCTGATGGGGGAATACCGATACCTCCCGCCAAAGATGAAGGACATCCCCGTCCTCCAGGCTGACCCCGCATGTATCGTTTCAGTTTCATCCCAGCCGGGGCGAATGAAGGCATAGAGTACGTCTTCCGCCTCCCCGATGACCACCAGGTTGAGGGGGTCGGCCTGCGCTGTTCCATTTTTGTTCGTGGCGCAGCATGGCTGATTTTCCAAGGCCTTCCTCAAGCCCTCCTCATCGTAGGACACAATTCGATCCCTGGGACAAAGGGCTTCAAAATCCACCTGATGGTGATCGGCTCGAAGACCCGGTACCTGGATGAAGAAAGTGAACGTCCTGACATCATGGTCTTCTCCAATCAGGTCCACGTTGAATTCCTTCGTTCCCTCATCCACAGGGGTGTAAACGAACCCCGACCTGACGCTGCCCGGGGCGATGCGTATGCCATGGCCTCGATCGAGGAAGTAGCGGTTCATCTCGTCATTGGCAGGCGTTTTGAAGCCAAAATGGTTCACAAAGGCCGCTTCAATGGGGCTGAAGTAGTTTGGGTCAAGACCGATAGGGAGAAAATAGAGAAGATCTTCATCCCTGTTCTCGATTTCCAGCCAGATGGGCTGGACGCCCCTCTTGTAAATATGGACGCCAAAGAGCATTTTGCTCTCCTTGGCACTGGGCACAGCGGCCATGACCCGTGCATTATTTTCATACTTTGTCTGGGCCCTTTCACGGAATGGAACCTGTTCCATAGGACGAGGTTTGAATGTGGCGCACCCGACCACTGCGAGGGAGCAAATCATCAGGACCGCCAACAAGGCCATATTGCTTCGACCAAGCATGTATCCATTCACCTTTTCGCTCTTCATGCTTTTTTCGGCCTCTTTCCTGTTGCGCTCCCTATCACTGGTGCCTTTCTATTTCGAAGACTACTGTGCCTCCGCCGGTATAGTCACAGGGATCAAGACACTGGACAAAGGCCTTTTTCCCGTCCTTGGACAGCCCCAGTTGTCGTGGATCCACACCCCTGTAAAGGGCAACGTAATAGGGCATGATGGAGGAGACTGAATGGAGGCACAAGTTATCCGTCTCTCTGAGGTTCAAGCGATAACCATGGTCCAGCACAATCCTGTCCCCGGCCCTGTAAACAGGACAGTGTCCCCTGATCTCCCTGACCGTAATGATCAATGCGCCCATATCTTACACCCGCTGGGGTTGAAACTTACTTCTCCCCCAGGCCAAAGAACTTCAGGGCGTTCATGGTGGTGATCTCGGCTACCTCTTCCATCTCAACTCCCTTTATCCGGGCAACGGCTTCCAGGGTCTTTGCCAGGTGAGCCGGCTCAGAGGTCTCTCCCTGGTATGTCACGGGTGAATCCGTCTCCAGGAGCAGGCGCTCCAGGGGGGCCCTGGCAATGGCCGCTTGATGTTTTTCGCTGTATGCGGCGGCGGGTGTAGCGGAGATGAGGTAGCCCCGGTCCAGCAATTGATCCAGTACGTCCAGGGGGCCGCTGAACCAGTGGAAGACCGCCTTTTCCACTCCCATGTCCATGACCATCCTCGGGCAATCCTCCCATGCGCCCCTGCAATGGATGATCACGGGTTTTTTGAAACGTTTGCCCAGGTTTAGGAGCCTTGAGAACGCATCCCTCTGCAAGTTCGTGTGTCCGGGATTTTTCCTTGCAGCCTTTGTCCAGTAATCCAGGCCGATCTCTCCGACACCCACCGCCCTGTCCATATGCTCCTCGATAAAAGCCAGGGTCCTCCCCACCTCTTCTGCCTTCAGCCCCCAGGGGTGCATGCCCAGGGCAGGGTAGACCGTGGTATTCTCGTAATCGCCGGAAACCTCCAGGACACGCTTACAGGAATCAAGATTCGAGCCAACAGCGACGATGGCAAACACCCCGGCCTTGCTGGCCCTCCCCACTGCCCCCACCAAATCCCCTATCTCTTCCAGGTGGGAATGTGCATCAAATAGCCGCATATTATCAACAGATCATCCTGAAACCTTTTGTGTGATTCTGTGCTGTCGCCCTCAATAAAGGTACGATCTCTTTTTGTGCACTGCCTCTATGCCAGTGCTGGAGAGACCCTCCAAACTGTTTGTCAGGCTTTTCTGAGTCTCTTCTGAACGGATTCGCTCTCCAGTTCCCGGATGGCATTGGAGGCGATCCATCGGCATGAGCGGGAATCAATCCCCCGCATTTGCTTGGCAGCCCTTATTGCGACTTTGTTGAGGTTTTGGTTTCTCTTTCCAATATTCCTCAGTGCCCAATTCACGGCCTTTTTTACAAAGTTGCGCTCATCCGTGGCCCCGCGCTTTATGATCGGGATAAGCCTTACAAATTCCTCGTCCTTCATCTCCTTGTCGTGCCAGGCCAGGCATGCGATGAGAGCGAAGGCGGCTCTCTTCACGAATTCCTCCTCACGCTCGGCCCAATCACGGATCTTCTTCATCGCCAGTGGAGATTTCTCAAACAGGTTCATGCAGACCTGATCGCACACATCCCAGGAATTGAATCCCCTTACCCAGTTCTCCATTTGATTCTCGGTGAGCTTTTCCGGCTCAGCGACCATCCCTGCGACTATCCTTGCTTCCAGGACTCAGGTCTCCCACAATTCCAAGGCGAGGTTGTGGTCTCTGCCGACTTCTTTCGCGAGTTTACGCATCTCAGGAACCGACACCCCCAGTCTCTTCTCAGGCGTCATCCCGAATTTGGCCATTCCTTCCACGTTTTTGGAACTGGCCTTTGCCTCAAGCCTTTTCAAGACCTCTTGCGCATTGGGCATGTACGCACTCCATATTTGAATGGGCCTAATAAGCCCTTTTGACATTCTTCGCAAAAAAAGTCAATAAATGGGATGAGCACCAAGATCAGCGATTGGTTTTGGGTTAACTACCGTTTTCTACTTTTTCCTAAAGTGCTGGTCCTTCAACATGAGGGGCTTGATGCGGTCTATGGATAGTCTACTCTCAGGGGTCTGGACATGTGGTCAACCTGCCAGCCACGGATGCAAGTGTCAATTCGAA
Organism: Deltaproteobacteria bacterium; assembly: GCA_019308525.1. The sequence goes on along the minus strand of JAFDIC010000159.1, from coordinate 322 downwards.
AACCTGCCAAGCTCTACATTGATAACACCAATCTCCTGAAGGCCATAGGCGGAGAGATTAGGACTGACGACCCCACAGGAACTCTTAACCCAAGTTTGCCAAAACCGAAGACGGAGCTATGCTGGTGGCGGGTAGTGGGGATTTTATGGTCACTACTCATTTTACAACATGTATTTTTCTGGGTAAGGGTACTTCTTTAAGCCCCAGGCGTTCATATATCTGCTTGTGTTCAGGCTCTGCAATGCTACAGAGCCTCAGGTGATGCCTTTGAACCTGACCGTGCTCTTTGACATCATATTCAATGCTTAGCCGCTGGTGAGTG
>JAFDIC010000158.1 GCA_019308525.1 Deltaproteobacteria bacterium | reverse complement strand
AACGGCAAAACATCCATAGATAAAGCCCTAAAACGGTCATAATAAGTAGTTTATTTTAAAAGGTATTTTAACTCATCACAGATTTATTGTCAATCAAGGATCAATTCGGAGGCCAGCCGCGACCAACGGTCAAGAATGGAAAAAGCATCGTTTACCCCTTTAGGAATCCTGGACTGCTGTACTCCGGATCAGGATAGGAATAGAAACCCTCTCCGGTCTTTATGCCAAGCTTTTTGCGGTCCACCATGTCCTTGAGCGCCCGGGGTGGGTGGTCTTTCGGGTCCCGGGTCTCTCGGTAATAGCTCATCTCGATGTCATAGACCACGTCAAGCCCGACCCTGTCCATCATGCCGAAGGGCCCCTGGGGAGTCCCGTAGGCGATCATCCATGCCCTGTCAATATCCCTGAAATCAACGAACCCGCCTGCCCACATGTACAGGGCCTCCCGTTTGATTGCCCTCCAGATACGGTTGAAGCAAAAGCCCTTTATCTCTTTCTTGACCGGCAACGGGACACAGCCCATGGAACGGAGCCACGCCTTCGCCTTCTCAAGAGTTTCTCTTGAAGTGTGTTTTCCACCCATCACGTCGACCATGTTGACCCCCATTGCAAGGGAGTAAAAATGAATGTTCATGCAGAGTTCGGGCTTCCCTGTAGCAGTCTCGATCCTTGAGATGGGTATGGAAGAGCTGTTGGTTGCAAGAATGGCATGTCTCGGGGCGCGTGTATCCATCTTCTCAAAGATTTTGCGTTTCAGATCAATGTTCTCGGGTACCGCCTCTATCACAATATCTGCGCCCCGGAGGGCACTGGATAGATCCTTGAAAAAGGTCACTTTCCTGGCCCCATTCTTCCCATTCTTCAAGGCTCAGGAGGGGTTCCTTCCAGGAAAGGCCGATCATGGTCTTGATCGCTTCCAGGGATCTCAGAATCGCATTCTCGTCCACATCATGGGCCGAGACCTCGTATCCCCGATGGGCCGCCAGGATGGCAATCTGGGTCCCCATTACACCTGCTCCGGTCATAGCAATTCTTCTTATATCGCTCTCCATTCTCGATCTCCTCCACCTGCTTTCATCGGAAGAATGAGGCCTGTCTCCAAAAGCAAATCATTCTCTCTCCTCGGCAAGCCTCAACTTTGGAAAAAAATGCTGAGTTGTAGGACGTTGATTCGAGAAACACCGTAGGAGAACAGAGGACGCTGGCCCTAAAACCTTGCCTTTTTACAACGAAAGGGATATGTAATTAAAGGATTTTTTGGCCTGGGACAAATCTGCGTATTGACAAAGAGATTGTGCGGCTCCCACCTGGAGGAAATCCCCGACCTCTCCTTTTGTGATATCAATCGAGCAAGAATGCAGGAGGAGTTCCATTATGACAGTGAAGAAAGTTATATGCATGCAGTGCCACAATGCTTGCCGGCTCGCCGCGCAAGTGGAGGAGAACCGGCTCGTCTCGGTGGAACCAGACGAGGATTTCCCCGGGACAAGGTCATCATACCCAATCACCAAGGGTTGTCCTCGCAGGCGTAATGTCATCCAGTACTTTTATCATCCCTCCCGGCTGAACTACCCCTTGAAGCGTGCAGCCGGCAAAGGGGAAAACAAGTGGCAAAGGATTTCCTGGGAAGACGCCATTGGAGAGATAGGCCGACATATCAGGAGAATCATCGAGAACTACGGGCCGGAAGCCGTTGCAACTACCAGCGGCACAGGGAGGACGCACGATGAAATCAGGCAGAGATTCTTTAATATGCTTGGATCCCCTAACCATACGGGGGCGGGACAGATCTGCTATGGCCCTTTTTGTGTGATGAGTAACGTAGTGTTCGGGTGGCGTGTCTTTCCAGTGGTAAGGTCCAGCACCAAGTGCATACTCCTCTGGGGAGGCGGCGGCCCCAGATACTGGGATATATTTTGGCGATCCGCGCTGAAGGCCCAAAAGGAACAGGGCGCCAAGATTATCGTTATCGATCCCAGGGGCGCTGATGCTGCCAAGGCCGCAGATCTCTGGCTCCAGATCAGGCCGGGGACTGACTGCGCCCTGGCCCTGGGCATGATAAACCACATCATCGAGAATGAACTCTACGATGAATCCTTTGTCAGGAAATGGTGCTATGGTTTTGATGACCTGAAGGACCGGGCCGCTCCATATCCTGTTGATAAGGTGTCCGAGATCACCTGGCTCCCTGCTTCCAGGATCCGGCAGGCTGCGGAATGGTATGCCACCCTGAGACCCGGCGTAACCAATCACGGAATGGGTATCGAGCATTTGACCAATTCTATCGAGACCCTCCACGCCCTGTTCTCCCTTGCAGCCCTTTGCGGCAACGTGGATGTCAGTGGTGGAGACGTATTCACAACCCCCTATCCCGACATAATACATGAGCAAGAAATTGCCGCCCATGAGCGTCTCCCGGAGAGACAAGCTGAGAAGACCCTCGGCCTCCAGAGCTTTCGGCTCATGTCAAGAAAAGGCTACGACCTGATACAATCCAACGTCAGCAAGGTTTGGGGGGACCTTGCGTTCAACAGGACGTCCTACGAAATATTCGCCCATGGCCCAATGCTCTACAGGACAATCCTCTCCGGAGAACCCTACCCCGTCAGGGGCATGATCACACTTTCCAGTAACCCAATGGTTACAGCTCCAAATACGCGTCTCGTTTACGATGCCCTAAAGAGCCTGGATCTCTATGTGGTGGTGGACTTCTTTATGACTCCAAGCGCACAGTTGGCGGACTATGTGCTGCCATCCACCACCTACCTGGAAAGGCCCTGGTTGTGGACCTATTCCGGAGTAGTAGGAAGTGAGCGGGCCTTACCCGGCAAGATCGAAGGTCACTATGACCGCAAAGACGATTACGACTTCTGGAGGCTGCTGGGTCTTCAGCTTGGACAGGAGCGAGATTGGCCCTGGGAGACCCTGGAGGACCTTTATGACTATCGGCTCAGTCCCGCTGGTCTTACCTTCCGAGAATTCATGGACCAGGGGGGTTTTCTGAGCGTGGCCAAGAAATTCAAGAGATATGAAGATACCGGCTTTGGGACTCCGTCAGGGAAGATTGAACTGCGCTCCAATATCTTGGAGGAATTGGGCTACGACCCCTTGCCGAGGTTTTACGAGCCGCCCCTATCCCCCTGTAGCCGTCCGGACCTCGCAGCCGATTACCCCCTGATACTAATCACCGGGGGCCGGCATCAACCCTTTTACCATTCCGAGCACCGGCAAATCCAATCTCTCCGAAAGATGCACCCCGACCCCATTGTCCAGGTGAATCCGGAGACGGCCAGAAAACTGGGGATCGAGGAAGGAGACTGGGTTTGGATCGAGACCCAGAGAGGTCGTATCACCCAAAAGTGCAGGTACCTGGAAACCTTGCATCCCAGTGTAGTTCACGTGCAGCACGGTTGGTGGTATCCTGAAGAGGATGGGGCCGATCCGTGCCTTCACGGGGTGTGGAAATCCAACTGCAACGTACTTATCGATGATGACCCTTCTCTGTGCAACCCCATAAGCGGCGGATGGCCCCTCCGTGCTCTGCTCTGCAAGGTATACAAGGGAGACGTTGAGACTGCCGAATGAACCCCCTTCGCAGATGCCTTTGCATGTGGCTCAGTCCACAGGATGTTTGAACCCGCATCAAGAACGGTCATGGCACGTAATGTTTTTTCTTTGTGCCGGTCCAAACGTCAAAGCTCAAGGTTCCTGCCTCCTTGCCCCTTGTATCTTCGTCCTCCCTGAAGATGATCGTATAGGTCATCTGCTTCAAATTGACGAAGTCATAGGCCCTGTCCAGGCCCACCGTCTTGTATATGCGATCCCTCCAGGTTCCCGTATTCAGGTAAAAGACTTCCCTTCCCCCCTCCACGTCAAGGGGTCTTATGACCGGTGTGTGAGTGTGACCGTAGAGAATGAATCCTATGCTCCTGCCTTCCTTCCATACACGTTCGTTATAGGCTGCCTGTGTATATACGTCTTTCTCAGGTGAATCAGGACCTCCTGCCATCCCGACCAGGAGGGGCAAAAGGTCCTCAATGTCCATCAACTCCACGATACCCTTGGGCAGCCAGCTGATCCAGGGATTGCTGGCGAGTCTCAGGGCCTCGTCAACATGGGTCCGGGGACTCCTCCATTGCTGCACCAGGGGATGGTCAAGCAAGTCCCTCACTACCGTTTCGAATACCCTTTCAAACGCCTTCCTGACCTTTCCCCGGTCATCCCTCTTGATCCTGTAATAAATCCACTCCATGATACTGCCAAGGGGCCTGACATTGTCAATATCCCTGGTGCTCTCTATGAGTTCAGGGGTGACCCCGGGGTATCTTTCCCCGATGGTTTCAAGGAACCAGGGGATCTTCACAGCGAATTCGGTTGTGAAGATGTCTCCGATGGGGACTTGCAAGTGACCATGTCTGGTATGGTCATTTCCGCCTCCGAAGTTCCATATATCAAACTGATGTCCGTGCCTGGCAAAGATTCCATGGTCCCCGTCTGAATAGGAGTACCTGTACCACCATTCCCCATTGGAGTCACCCTCGACATTAGCTGCAATCCTGGATACCCCCAGGGCGTCACCAACAGCATTCCTCAAGGAGGGATAAAGGTTGCACAGCCTATCATGATTGCCGGGCACATAAATGATTTCTACGGAAATTTCTCTCCCGCACCTTCTTGACACGTGGTGTTCAAGATCCCTGAACAGCTTGAATGTCTTCCAGTTCTTATGGAGAATCGTGTCATGGAAAAGGGAGCCCGGTGGTGTCGCCCTGCCCAGGCTCTTCCTGGCGATCCTCCCGAAGATTTTCATGCACTGTTTTTCAGTGATGCTTCCCTTGCGGGGTACGGGTATATCTGCCAACCCCTTTTCACCCCACGGCCTATCCTGGGGTTCAACATCGAACCACTTGGTGCTCCGAATGAGATCAACTATGTCCCCCAGCAAAAGGATCTTTAGCTCCTTGGCGCCTTTCCGTGATGCCAGAGAGCAAATATGTGACAGGAACACGCTCTCAAAGGCACCAAAGGGCAAATTGTGTTCTCCGGCAGTTCCATCCACGAAATGGATATCGCTTATGGCAACCAGCATAGATCAAACCTCCTGTTTGACTACAGGCTTGGTGGAAACATCGGTGGTCAGTGCTCAGGCAATTTTCTGGAGCAAATCCCTTGCCTCGTCCCTTATGCGTCTGACGAGCCTTTCGATCTTGCCCCGGTGATGGTATCGTCTCAATTCCCCGCTGCTTATCGACTCAGGGCAATGCCTCAGCTGAAGTTTGATGATTGCGTTGAGATCGTCCTGTAGAAACCTTCGGTAGATCAGGTTGAGAGGAAAAAACCGAAACTCCCTCCAGGAGATGGCGGAAGACCAGTCTATGATGTAAGGGGAGCTGTCTTCACCCAGGATCACGTTGGGGGCCCTTTTGAGGTCGCAGTGGGCCAGGCCTCGATCATGTACCGCCTTGACCAGGGCCTTGAGCGATTGAAAAAACTCCTCGGGAAGAGTCGTGTCTTTTTCAAGATCCTCCATGCTCCTTCCAGGGATCTCTTCCACCACAAGGGCGAGGCCGTCCATAACACGGAAAAAGCGTGGCACGCCTTCCAAACCCTTCAATCTCCTGTAGGCCTTGGCTTCCCGCCAGATCAAAAATCTCCCCACGGTATTCCTGTACAGGAGGCCGTTTGAACTGAAATCCTTTACAACTGCCCTGACGCCGTTCTCTTCCACCAACCATACTGTGGGCCTCGTACTGGACGGTCTTCTGAGGACGCAGGAATTTCCTAGAGGAAGGCCTGATCTTTCTAGTGATTCAAACATAACGCTACCGGCTGAACTTGCATCTCCGGTTCCTCGCCCCTAATGGGAAAACATACGGATCACACGGTTGGAGTCTGATATTCCGCTCCGCACCAAGACAAAGACTTTTCCCTGCCAATCGTGTAACAAAAAAGTCTAATGCAAAATCCTCCTTTGTGTCAACGAGGAAAGAGGGCCGGGCTTCTTCAGCAAAGTGGAAAGTCTGGCGATGGTTTTTCCCGGAGGCTGACTCCTGCCTTGAACAACAGCGCGATGTGCTGTAGGATTAGGGCCCCGAGTGAAAGCTCGGCCTGTGCCAAGTGTTCATTTGATGCCCCGTGGGGGAGTAGGATCCAAGTTGTTGCAAAGAGATCCGCGCCCCGCAAATACCTGAGCCCACACAAGGCAAACGTCAGCTGAGTGATGCCTATGCCGGACCAAAAAAAAGCCTACACGTATGGCCTCTTGACAGTGCTCCTGTGGTCCACGGTTGCATCGGCCTTCAAGCTGTCGCTCAGGTACATGGACTATGTTCAGCTATTGCTCTATGCCAGCATTGTTTCCATAGTCCTGCTTGCCCTGATACTGGCCATCCAGGGCAAAGTGGGGCTCCTCTTCTCCTATTCTCACAAACAATATCTCAAGTCCCTGCTTTTGGGATTTTTGAATCCGTTCCTCTATTACCTGGTTCTCTTCAAGGCGTACGAGTTACTCCCTGCCCAGGAGGCGCAACCATTGAACTATACCTGGGCCATTACCCTGTCCCTGCTTTCCATTCCCCTCTTGAAACAGAGGGTATCCCCACGTGATATCCTTGCACTGGTTGTGAGCTACCTGGGAGTACTGGTCATATCCACCCACGGAAAGATTTTTTTCTTCCGTTTTTCAAGACCTGCCGGAGTGGCTTTGGCGCTGGGGAGCACAATCATCTGGTCCCTCTACTGGATTTACAACACCAAGGACGACCGGGAACCGGTGCTCGGGCTATTCTTGAATTTCCTCTCGGGTCTTCCGTTTATTGTTGTATATTGCCTCCTGGTTTCCGAGATCAAGGTGAGTATTTTCTATGGATACCTCGGCGCACTCTATGTCGGGCTTTTCGAAATGGGGGTCACATTCGTCCTTTGGCTGTCCGCCCTCAGGCTGGCCGAAACCACTGCCAGGATCGCCAATCTCATCTTTTTCTCGCCTTTCCTTTCCCTGGTGTTCATACATTTCCTGGTAGGAGAAGACATCCTCCCCTCCACCTTCGTCGGCCTGCTTCTTATCGTCGTAGGTAACCTCATCCAGAGATCAGGCAAGAAGGAGACTCAAAGGTCACGGTGAAAAGAGCCGGTTGGAATACATACTTCCAAGCGTCCCCAGATGTTTGAGTTCAAATCTTGATGGATGTTGAAGAACTCTCTCTCATGTGATATCTTGGGGGAAACCGGCCGGCGGGCAAAGAAAGCCATCCCGTACCGAATTGGTTGTCGAGGTCCGGAAGAAACGGGGTTAGAGCTCTGATCACCTCAAAGGATAGAGATCAACTATCATCGAGCCTTTCAAACCGAATTTCAAAAGGCTCTTGGGTAGGGGATCGTTTACGATCCCAAATTCTTCACAATATTGGCTACTTGTAGGCCTAAAGGCCCCCTACCCTTGCGAAATTCGGGCTCAAACGGAGGTGTGGACAATGAAGTATCTTATTTTTACTGCCATCATAATCTCCTGCGTGTTTCTCTTATTTGCCCTTTCCTTTCCCGGTAGCAATGATGCCACAACGTCAGCTTTGAAAGGGACGAAATCAGACAACGCCCTCAAGACGCAAAGGGTTTATCCAATCGCACCCGGGGTTTGGTATCCAGGGCAAGGTCCTTTGCCGGAAAAGCCCATCAGGTATTACAGGGTCAGGTGTTGGCCCGGCTGCCACAGGGGGAGCGATTACGGCAAGTATCCTGACAAGCCCTTGAACATGGAGCCCATACACCAGACCTCGGCGTTGCGGGCTCAAAAGGGCGAAAACAGGCCGCAGAGATAGCCTCGTGGACAATGAGAAGGCAAAGGGGCAAGAGGGGCCGGCGTCTATTCCATAAAGCAGGCCACCTGGTGATTCTCATTGATTTTTTTCAATGGGGGCTCCTCCATACTGCATGTTGGCTTTGCAGCATGGCAACGGGGATGAAAGCGGCAGCCTGGCGGAGGGTTCACCGGGCTGGGTATCTCTCCCTTCGGAATGGGCCTGGTCCTCCTGTACTTGGGATCGGGTACAGGCACTGCCTCCAGTAAGGTCACGGTGTAGGGGTGTAACGGGTTCTTGAACACTTCCTCCAGGGTCCCCATCTCCACGATCTTCCCCAGGTACATGATGGCCACCCTGTCACAGATATACTTGCATGTGGCGAGGTCATGGGTGATATAGAGGTAGGTCAGGTCAAATTCATTCTTGAGTTCCGCCATCAGTTCAAGGATCAATGCCCTGACC
>JAFDIC010000628.1 GCA_019308525.1 Deltaproteobacteria bacterium | reverse complement strand
GACCTTCCTTCACCAGGTCTCTGAAATCTACCCCTTTGTGAGCAAGGGCCTTGAAATCCAACTTCCTGCTGGATTTGTGGCACCGCCCACAGGCTTGCTCATTGTTCAGTGCCCCGTGACACCGAGCACAGGAAAGGGCCCGTTCCTTTGGCAGCACCTCATGATTCACACCATGGTAGGCAATGGTCTCGACAAATTCATATCTTCCGCTACTAGGCAGACCCGCACCAGCAAGCCCCTCATTTGCCGCCTTTTTCCAGTTGAAATCCTTGCCATTTTCTCCCCAGACCCTGAGGGGGGCCAGGATCTTGTAAACGGCATCGCTTAGCTGCTTCCCGGTAACCGCTTTGAAGGGATATATCTTGGAAGCCCGATCCTTTCGATTCCCCAGGGGCATACTCAACACGGTCGTTTCATTTTCGTTGATGGGATCCCCAAGGAGGTATCGTCTTGCCGTCCCGTTGTACCAAAGATACACCGGCTTCACGCTCTCTTTCCATACCGGCTTCACGCTCTCTTTCCATGTGAGTTTTCCATATGTCTTTGCCGATACCCTTGACGCTTTGGTCTGCGACTCTCCTTTCCCCGATCCCTTGTCCCCTTCCGACCAATCCCACCGAACCAGTGTTGGAGTTCCTTTGCTGTAGAGTGGGATGTGGCATGTCTGGCATGCGACGTGATCTGTATGTTTGTTGAGATGATAGCCCAAAGGGCTACTCCCCACGTGTGGGTTCCGGGTGTGGCACACCTCACAGGTAAAATAGCCTTCCGTCCACGGGACTGATATGCTTCGACCTGATATCTTGTGCCCGCGGGTCTTGTGACAATCCTGGCACGTAAAGTTCATGCCGTCCGCCGCCATATGGACATCCATGTTTTTGGTCGGTTCAAGAAGCTTTGGACTCATGGTGCCATGCCTTATGGGGTCCTTCTTTCCGCCTGAAAAATGGCAGTTCACCCCGCAATTTCTCCTGTCTGGTCGCCCCACCTGCTGGGCAACATAGGCGAAGTTGGCGGGTGACTCAGTGGGACCAGCTCCATAGGTTGCTCTTTTATATGTTCCCGTTGTCTCATGGCATATAAGGCAATCTATGTTGGTGATGTCGTCGAAATCAAATGTCTCTCCTGTCCACCCATAGCCTATGTGACATATAGTGCACCCTGTCGAGTCCCCTGACAAGGCAATAGTCGTATTGTTGATAGTCTGGGACCTTTTCCCCAGGTCATAACGTCTGCTATGTCCCAGGACGAAGGGAGAAGGGCCCTGCCATTTCCAGTGGGCTGTATTCAGTATGTCCCTGGCCTGGTCTTGGTGGCATGAGAGGCACGTCCTTGTCACTGCCAGGATATCCGCTCCCCCCTCCAACTTGACCAGTTCCTTATGATCCGGGACCTTCCTGGGGTGGCAGGAAAGGCAATCCGTGGGCGCGCGACCTGAGAGGCTCCCAGCTCCTTCTATCCCTTTCATTGCCACCGAATAGAGGACCTTGTTCTTATCCATTTTCTGGATGGAGACCCTGTGGCAGCCGATGCACATTTGGTGGTAAGCCCCTTTTAGACCAGGGACATGTATCCTTTTGGGGTTCCATGGATGATCATGGCAGGATGAGCAGGCCTTGGGCATAATCCGGGCATCCAGCATCTCTTCCATCTTCATTGGATGCCCGTACTTATCCCCTTCTTCTCTTGGCACCCTGTGATGGCAGATGGTGCAATCCCTCACCACGCCTGCGTGCTTTCTGTGCATGAATCGGACAGGGCCATAGTCATCAGTATATATGTTGATCACGGGATCGTTGAGAATCCGCGTCCTTGGACCGTCATCTACCGAGGGGGTAATTTGCCTCTGTGACAGTGCCATGATTTTCCCTTCAGACACATCCCCACTCCTTTGGCACAGAAAGTAACCAGCCCGACTGCAAGCAAAAGGGTCGTGACAGTGGCTTGTCCCCTTGTGCGAGACAGCACCGGAAACACTACCACAAATAGCTTGTAAAAAAACAAGAAAGCAGCGATTAGTCCAATCGTTACAGCCAATTCTCCAATGGCCGGGAAATATCTAGCCACCATATAGGGCGGGGTGAAGCCAATAATAAACACGTTTACACGGTTGAGTGCGACGCCAAGTACGTAGAGGGTAGAGGCAAAGAAGAGCCACCCTGCTGATTCGCGCACCCTTTTGATCAAAAAGAGGACAAAGGGCAGAATGAGCCCCAAAACCATCTCTGCCAGGAAGGCATTTGACTGCAAGGTGCCATCCAACAGATATGTGTAAGTTCCTCTGGCAAACATATCCGCCAGCTTGAAGGCCAAATAGATCCCTATCAATACCGGCATGAACCTGGCAAGGGGAGTGAGCACTTCCATCTCGGGTTCTCGCCTGAGAGCCCTTGCGGCAGCCAAAGATTCGAACACCACCATGGGATAGCCCACCGCGATTGCGGACAACAG
>JAFDIC010000157.1 GCA_019308525.1 Deltaproteobacteria bacterium | reverse complement strand
ATTTCAATCCATAGCCATGAGCAGCGGAGAGGGGATACACCTTTTCTATGCCGAGGTCGTAGAATTCCGAGACCAGGCCCTCAAGTTCAGGGCCGTCAATCTTGTTCACGGCCAGATAGACCTCCTTTTCCCTCCTGCGAAGAAATCCGGCGATCTCCTCGTCTCCTGGCATCAGCCCTTGACGTCCATCTACCATGAAGATGATGCGATCCGCCTCCTCCACGCCCAAGGCTATTTGCTCCTTCACCTCGGAGTGAAAGGGGTGGGTACCTATGTCATCATATCCCCCGGTGTCGATCAGGGTGATCTGCTTGCCCTCCCAATGAACAGAAGCGTACAAGCGGTCTCTCGTAATGCCCGGCTGGTTATCCACGAGGGCATCCCTGGATCTGGAGAGGCGATTGAAGAGCGTGGATTTTCCCACATTGGGTCTTCCCACTATGGCAACTGTCAGGCCCATGATTAAGAGTCATCTCCCCCAGGACACTGTGTTTTTTTTTGCGTCTTGATATGAACAATACATCATGAAGAACTCGGATGGCCACAAGAATTTTTCGCCTTGACTATGCTTCCCGATCAGGATAAATATTACATCAACAATCTCGGACCAAAAATACCCAAAATGCCCACCAAATTCATTATTGTCACGGGTGGAGTCCTATCAGGCTTAGGCAAGGGGATAGCCTCCGCCTCTATCGGTCAGCTCCTCTCAACCAGACTCAGGATTATTCCCATCAAATGTGACGGGTATTTGAATGTGGATCCTGGAACCATGAATCCCTTTGAGCATGGCGAGGTCTTTGTGCTGGATGACGGGGGAGAAGTGGACATGGACTTCGGGCATTATGAGAGGTTTCTCGGGGTCACTTGCAAATCAAAATGGAACCTTACCATGGGCAAGGTCTTTGACACGGTCCGGCAAAAGGAGAGGAGAGGTGACTACCTGGGGAAGACGGTTCAGTACATTCCCCATGTCACAGACGTGATCAAGAGCCATATCTTTGATGTTGCCGAGAAGGAATCAGCGGACCTGGTGATTGTTGAGATCGGAGGGACGGTTGGTGATATTGAGAACGAGCTGTTCCTGGAGTCCATGAGGCAGATGAAGGAAGACGTGGGCAGGGAGAATATCATCTACATACATCTGACCTATGTGCCGATCCCATACGGGGTTAATGAACAGAAGTCCAAGCCCACGCAGCAGAGCGTCAACCTCCTGAAGCAAAGGGGGATATTCCCCGACGTAATCATAGGCAGATGTTCCCAGTTTCTGACAAAGGAGATAAAGACCAAGATATCAAACTTCTGTGATGTGGATCCAGAAGCCGTCATCACCGGGCTTGACGTTGAAGATATCTATGAAATCCCCCTCATCTTTGAACAGGAGGGATTGGCAGAAATCCTGCACAAGAAGCTGAATATTTACAGCCCCCCGGACCTGAGGAAGTGGAAGCAGTTGATTGAAAATCTCCGCAACCCCACGAGTGAGATTACCGTGGCCATGTGCGGGAAGTACACGAAACTGGAAGATTCTTATGCCTCTATCATAGAATCCTTCAACCATTGCTCGGCCCATTTGAGCTGCAAGATTAGACTCAAGTGGGTAGAGACTACGGATCTCAAGGATATATCAATCTTGGATGGTATTGACGGCGTGGTCGTACCGGGCGGATTCGGCGCAAGGGGTACAGAGGGGAAAATAGAGGTTATCCGCCTGGCCAGGGAGGGAAACATACCCTTCCTGGGCTTGTGCCTCGGGTTGCAGCTGGCAGTAATCGAATTCGCCAGGAACGTATGCGGGTTGGAGGGGGCGAATTCCACTGAAATAGACCCGAATACCCCATACCCTGTAATCGATATCCTGCCGGAGCAAAGGGGAATCACGGAGAAGGGGGGAACAATGAGATTGGGGGCTTACCCGGCAGTACTGAAAGAGGGGACCTTGACCCGGGCCCTTTATGGATCGGCGGAAGTCTCTGAAAGACATCGTCATCGGTATGAGGTCAATCCCAGGTTTCACAAGATCCTAAGGGACAAGGGCATGGTATTCTCTGGATGCTCGCCTGATGGAAAGCTGGTAGAATTCAGCGAACTACCAAATCACAAATTCTTCATTGCCACCCAATCTCACCCGGAACTCAAGTCCAGAATGGAGGCACCTGCCCCGCTTTTCTACGGGTTCGTAAAAGCCTGCATGGACAGATGAACCGACAGGGTGTTGGGGCCCACTCCGGAAAGGGAACCTTGGTCCTCGCGGTGCTTGAAAGGGCTGGCCAGGATGATACAGTCAAAGAAGGTGTGTTGGGATCAAAACGAGTGTGGTTTGTAGTGAAGGGCGATGGAAAAGAGGTACCGGGTTGTTTTCCTGAGCTTGAGCGTTGGTGAAGCCCTATTCAGGGCAAACATGTCAAAGCTGGGGGTTGAGGCTGAAGCGGTCGAGGCCATGATTCAGAGGGCGCCGATTACCCTGAAGAGAAACATGACCCTGGCTTTTGCCCGGAACTATGCCGAGGCGGTGCAGGCGGCGGGAGGTAGGGTGAGGATAGAAAATGACGGCGTGACGGGAGAAGACCAGAGATATGCCAAGCCCGTTGAGATAAAGCCCATGGACTGCTTTACCAGGTGTCCGGAATGCGGTTATATGCAGCTCAAGGAAGGAAGTTGCCGGAGGTGTGGCTATCCTCTTGATTAGGGGAACGGAATCCGCTTGACAGGCATGGAACATATGTCAGACAAGGTGATCCACTTAGATGATGCTAGACTGGGGAAGTATGCAAAGCGGGCCTTCAGGAACTGGCAGAGCAAGTTCGGTGAATCTTTCGGCCTCGCAACCACCATCGGGCAAATCTCCGACAAGACCCTTGTTTTCCTTGCTGAGGGAAGGAACAGGAGTTCATTTTACTTGCTTGACCTGATAATGAACGTCACTGGAGTGGGTTCGGCCTTTGATTTCAATGAACTGCCGCCCAAGGAACAGATCGCGGTAATGGATCGGCACCTTTTTCTGCTGGACCTGATACGTTACGAGTATATGAAGAGACTGGGGTGGCTGGAAAGTTACCCGGGCGACGAGTGCACCCTGGTGGAGCTCGTTGTTGATTTTGAAAGCCTGGCCCCGGGCCTGAGGGCGGACACCCCCACCCTCAGCTCGAATCATCCGGCCTACGAGGCCTTTTGCGCTGCAAGTACCATGGAGAAGGAGGAGCTGATCAGGAAATTAATCCCAAAGGCCCTGGAAATGATTCAGGAGTCCTCCACCACCTTGTAAACCTTATCGTTCTCCCTTACCCTTTCCTTGACCTTGATCCCAACGAGATCACCGACTTTGGCCTCGTCAATCGATTGATTATCTTTTTCCATGCTGGTCACTTCTTCCGAGAAATCCGTGGTGTGGCCCTTGTACTTGAGGATATCCCCCTTCTTGATGGTCCCGCGGGTCACTTCTATGGCGGCCACGCTGGGCTTTGCAAAGAATTTTACCACTACCCCTACCGGTTCTTCAGCCATAATGAAACCTCCTGTCTAATTGGTTGTAGAAATCCGCGCCCTGTGGGCGTGGTCATGTGGACTGGCTATGCCGCGATATGCCCGGGAAGAATCCAGGAGCCAGGATTCAGAATCCAGCGGGGCCGCCGGGCAAAAGAGCCCGGATTGAACGATGATGAAACTTTCTCCTTGAAGGTTCATACGAGAAGAACAAGGCCAATATGAACCCGCTTGTAGGGTTGTTCTATTCTGGCTCCTGAATTCCTGATACACCGCAGCTTGCTGCGGGGCAGTTCATAGAGCAACTAATTGAAAGTCAGGTTAGCAAAATCAAATTTAATATATATGGTTTATCATTGCACTTGTCAAGGAATGATTTAGTTCAAAATCCCCTTGGCCCTGCTATGGTTTGACTTTCCATTTGAGGTGTTTTGCTATAATATGCCCTCTACTGTGCCGTACAATTACTCACGTACCACCCCGAGATAGAGGGAAAAAGGGGAGGCCGGCGGACAAGCCGGATTGGGAGGGACATTGAAAGGAAAGGACCTGTTACAAGTTATCAGTGATGTATTGGAAGAAAGGGAGCCCAGGATCATAGAGGACCATCGGGGCAGGTACAGGCATGCCTCGGTCCTGATCCCCATTTTTGAAGACAAGGGCACGTACAAGGTCATTTTGACCCAAAGGACCAACAGGGTAGAGGAGCACAAGGGGCAGATATCCTTTCCCGGCGGGTCTGTTGACAAGGAGGATCAGGATTATGAGGAGACCGCATTGAGGGAGGCCCGTGAGGAGATAGGGCTGAGGAGAGAGGATGTGACGATACTGGGAAGGACAGACGATACCCTTACGGTTGCTTCCAATTTCATTATTCACCCATTTGTGGGCGCCTTCCCCTTCCCCTACGGCTTCAGACTCAATACGTTTGAGGTAAAAAGGATTATCCAGGTCCCCTTTGATTTTTTCATGGCAAAGAGCCTGGCGGATCATGGGGGCAAGATTGAGGAAAGGGGCAAGGTGTACGAAGGACCGGTCTATGAATACCAGGGTAACGTGATATGGGGAGCAACGGCCAGGATCCTGGAAAACCTGGTTGATATCGTGAAAATGGACTTGCTTGGCCAGAAATATTAATATATGTTCTTCTTGTCGGGACGTGGCTCAGTCTGGTAGAGCACCGCGTTCGGGACGCGGGGGTCGCTGGTTCAAATCCAGTCGTCCCGACCAGGCGATCAAAAATTCCCGGAAGCTACAAGCCTGGCAAAGTGTTCAAAGGACCTGTCATAGGTTGCCTCTGCCTCTTCCGGAAAACAGCAACCCGGCAACTGCCTCATCTTGAGGTGGTAGGATATGCATTCACAGCAGATTCCTTTTCGTGAGCAGGGCTCGTAGGTGCATTTGCATCTCTCGAGATTCTCCTCCTTACGGCATTCCATAAGCCAATTTCTCCTTTCAAGGACTCCCCCTGGCGGACTTCTACTTAACCGCCCCGGACCTATCCCCCTTTGACCCGGTGTCAAGATTATTCAAAAACTCCCTGAACCAGGGTGGATTGTAGATGAATATATAGGCAAGGAAAATGGCAGTCAACGGCAAAAAGAATATGATAAGGTCAACGGCCAAGACTCCGATACCCAGAAGGATTCTCTTTTTCATGTCCATGGAACGTCCTCGCCAGCTTGAAAATAGACCTACTTAATATAAGTATGCTTAATTAAACAAAGTAATATACTATTTCTCGGAAAAAATGATATAGTATCCCCATTTAAGAATAAGAATACCATGCGATATGCCAAAACTAGCTTGTTTGTCTCAAACAAGCGGTTTTCACTTGACAATCATCGTTCAAATATTGAACAATTTGATTTGAGTTGTTCAGAATTTGAACATCCAGTCCCTGATATGGAAAGAATTGTATTCGCAAACCGTATCTTAGGATATTTTGTTCCGGGACCTCAACCTCATTCTCGTGGTATAGGTCTTAGGGTGTTCTTGGGCTGGATTAGATCCGCCCCTGGGCATGTCTGTTTCCTGTCTTTCTTTTTGCCGTTCGATTGAAGGGAGCCAAGTGGAAAAGGAAGATCTGCATATCCTCAGGTTGATGGGCGAGATAGACAGAAACGGTAATTCAAGCCAAAGAGAACTCTCACGCCGCCTGAACATATCTCTTGGCCTTGTCAATACGTTTCTAAAGAGACTGGTGAACAAGGGCTATTTCAAGGTGAAGACCATGCCGAGAAACAGGTTGAAATATTTTCTCACCCGTGAAGGACTGGCCAGAAAAAGCAAGCTCACGGTTGAATATCTCCATTATTCCGTGAATTTTTACAGAGACATAAAAGAACTCCTGCTAAACAAGTACAGGGACATGGCATCCAGGGACGTCCATAGCATCCTCTTTTATGGGGCAGGTGAGGTCGCTGAACTCGCCTACCTCTACCTCCAACTCACGAACATCAAGCTTGTTGGAATCGTTGATGAAGAAAGAGAAGGAAAGAATTTTTTTGGGCACAGGATTTCCGGGCTGAAACGCATCGAGAATGGGGATTGGGATATGATCCTCCTGACCCAACTCGACAATACGGAGTCACACCTGAACAAGCTCCTCCTCGAAGGAGTGAAGCTGGAGGCGATAGCCACAATATGAGTATAGATAGTCCAAAATGGTATGCGGTTCACACCAGGAGCCATTTCGAACAAAGGGTATATGACGGGATTTGTAGCAAATCCATACAGGCCTTTTTACCAAGGATACAGGTGATGAGCCGTCGCAGGGATAGACGAAAAAAAATCTTTGTGCCCATGTTGCCGGGTTATGTCTTTGTGAATTTTGACATGGACCCCGAAACTTACTGGGAGATAATAAAGACCATCGGCGTTGTCCGTATGATCGGGTTTGAGGGTAAGCCTGTGCCAGCCAACGAGGAGGAAATCCAGTCCCTTATGATACTGGACGGGACGGATCGTACCGTGCTGAATCGGGCTTACATGAAAAAGGGAGACAGGGTCATGGTTATGGAAGGCCCGCTCAAGGGGTTGATAGGGTTTTATGTTAGGCACAAAGGTAGGACTGGAAGAGTAGTGGTCAGCATTGAGCTGCTCCACAGATCCCTCGAGGTAGAGATAGAGGGTTGGGCCCTGGAGAAGATTCCCTAGGAGGCACTCTGGCCAGTGGGATAGTTCCGGACATTGTTGCAAAGATCAGGTTTCTTGAACCGGGACGAAATCAGACCTCAAGAAACATAGAGGCCCTCAAAGTTTTTCTGAAAAATAGAAGTATGACCATGGGTTACAACCTCTTCGGCCCTGTAACCGAAGGGGCGGAGCTGTGTAGACTGGCGGGTTTTGGACCGAGGCAACCATGTTGCCGGCCCCAAGATTGGTCTTGCAACGGTCTCAAGCAAAAGGCGGAGAGTAGTAATGAGAGCACTAATAACTGGCGGCGCAGGCTTCATTGGCTCCCATCTGGCTGAGAAGCTTGTTGGGCAGGGCCATGAAGTATTTGTTATTGATAATCTTTGGACCGGCAAGCTGGAAAACCTGAAAGGGATCCAGGACAACGAAAGATGTCACCTGGTCGTAGATAGCATATTGAACGAGTCCGTGATGAACGAGTTGATATTCAAGGCGGACCACATCTACCACCTGGCCGCCGCCGTAGGCGTGAAGAACATCATGGACAACCCCGTTCAGACCCTGGAAATAAATGTCAAAGGGACCGAGACCGTATTGAGGCTGGCGAATCGCTTCAAGAAAAAGGTGCTCATTGCCTCAACCTCTGAGATCTATGGAAAACACTCGAATCATTCCCTGAAGGAAGACGACAACAGGGTCATGGGCACGGTAAAGAAGAGACGCTGGGCCTACGCCTGTTCAAAGACCCTGGATGAGTTCATGGCCCTGGCCTATTTTGATGAAAAGAAGCTCCCGGTGGTCATCACCCGCCTCTTCAACACGGTCGGTCCCAGGCAGACAGGCCGCTATGGCATGGTGCTTCCCACCTTTGTCCAGAGCGCCCTATTGGGAAAGCCGATTACGGTTTACGGTGACGGGACCCAGAGCCGAAGCTTTACCCACGTGGATGACGTAACAGATGCGCTCATCAAGCTGATGAACAAGCCGGAGGCCGAAGGAGACGTCTTTAATCTGGGCAATGACCACGAGGTCTCTATCAAGGATCTGGCTCAAAAGGTCAAGGAGATGACGGGTAGCAAGTCAGAGATCGAGTACATCCCCTACGAGAAGGCCTATGGCCCCGGGTTTGAGGACATGGAGCGTCGTTGCCCAAACATAGAGAAAATCAAGAGCCTGGTCGGCTTCAGGCCCAAATATGATCTGGAAGCCATCATCCAGAGCGTCATCGATTATTTCAAGGCATAATCACAGGAAAAAATGACTGATTTATGGGATCTTATGGCATAAAATAGCCAAAACAATATGTGGGATGCGACATCATGAGAACTACAGTAACATTAGATGAGGAATTAGTGAGAGAGCTTGTCAAGGTCTCAAATGCAAAAAGCAAGACCGCCGCCGTGGCATTGGCGGTCAAAGAACAGATTCGGAGGGCAAAATTGAGAAAACTTGCAGACCTTCTCGGGACTGTTGATGTAGATGAGAAGGCCATTAGGGAGGGGGAGAAGGCTGATTTGGATCGGTTCAAGTGGCTTGAGGATATGGTAGGTCTGAATGGAAAATAGCACGAATTTGGTCCTGCTTGACACATCCGTATGGATTGATGCATTGCGCGGAAAGACGTTGGATATTGTCGAAAATACCCGAAAGCTCCTCAAGGAAGACCGTGTTGCTACCTGTGGTCCTGTGAAGTTCGAAATCAGGAG
>JAFDIC010000156.1 GCA_019308525.1 Deltaproteobacteria bacterium | reverse complement strand
GAGAGTCTTGCACAACCTTTCAAGAATTACTGATGGACGAACGGAAGGACGTAACGAACTTTGAGAAATTGGCCAGTTTCACCAAGTCTTGGAGTAAGGCAACCCTGTTGCCGTCCCCAAAATGAGTTTTGCAAAGGTCTCATCACCATGGCGCGTGCCGTGAAGAACTTGCGCTTACAACAGGATTGTTTCCTGTTTGCCGATTCCTGAACCCTGTTTTGATTCCTGTTTCCGCATGCCTAGATCTGCCAGGGAAATACTCGAGGACCGAAGCATTGAGGCCTCCGCCCCATGCAGGATCGATTCTGGAGGCACATGGGACATAAAGTCCTTGGCCCTGCCCTTCGAACATGTCAAACCGGTCACCCTCAATATCGCCCTAAACCTGAGGACATGGATAACCCTGTCGCCCCATAAGAAAGGAAGGGTAAAGGTTGTTTCTCAAGGATTTGCTGCGAGCGAGGAATATCCCTTTCAGGGCCTCAGGCTTACCTCTCCTTTCAACATCTTTTTTGCCGCTGTGGTGTATTTCGGTTATCATGGTCTGGAGGTTCACATAAAGTCCGATTCCCCGCCAAAATCAGGGCTCGGGGGATCGAGCACGGCACTCGTTGCACTTATCAAGGCCCTGTGCAGATTGGACTACCTGGCGAACCAGAAAAAACGGTCTTCAAGAGAAATCCTTCACCTTGCCTATCACCTTGAAGACGCCATGGGAGACGGGAAGTGCGGCATGCAGGATCAGGGCGCTGCCCTATACGGTGGAGTCAACCTCTGGACCTGGTCCTACGGATCCACAAGGGTTCCTTTCAAGAGACAGGCCCTGCTTAGAGGCCAAGGCACAAAGGAACTGGCCAGGCATATCCTGGTAGCCTACAGTGGAAAGAGCCATGTCTCCCGGAGGACAAATCGAAAATGGATCAAAGAATTCCTGGACGGACGAACCAGAAAGGGCTGGATTAGGGTGAACCACCTGTGCAAGGAATTTGCCGACGCCTTGGAAATGATGGACTGGAAAGCCGCAGGCCACATCATGAGGATGGAGATGGCCATTCGGAGACAAATTACCCCGGACTCCCTTACGCCCCTCACCAGGAGACTTATCAGCCAAGCCGAGAAAATGGGATGCGGGGCCAGGTTTGCAGGTGCCGGGGCAGGTGGCGCTGTCTGGGCGATTGGCGAAATGGAAAATATCATGGATTTGAGAGACACATGGGATAGGACGCTTGCCACTGTAAGAGGGGGGAAGGTACTTGACTGCAGTATCGATTCCAGGGGGGCGTACTAGATGGGGTTTCTTGAACAACCAGCGACGTAGACCTAGGCCTTTCCAACCTCCACCAATGTATCCATAAAAACCTTGTAGAATCTCTCGTGGTCCAGGGTTGCCTTTCTCAAAATCGCCTGTACCCGATCTATGTCTTTGCTGTTTATTACGACGTTTGCACTCATGGCATAAGCCATCATACTATCAAGGGTCTTGAATTCATCGCTGATCAGGGCCAGGAATATTCTGCGGCGAACCGACATACTGAGGCGGTTCAGGTAATTCATCACCGGACTATTCTTCAGTCCATGCCCGTCAAAACCTTCGCTCAGGATGACAAGGTCAAAATGGTGAAAACGCATCTTTCCTATGGCGTCCCTCGTGCCGGGCGTGGAGACAAAGCGGTATCCCAGCTTCTCCACGGCTCTCTTTATCTTTTCGGAGTCCTCACCGGCTTCCGTCATCACCAGGGCAAGCTTCGTATCCCCCTCGAAAAAGTCCAGGTCCTTGTCTTCGGTGTATTCCTCATACCCGTAACCTTCATTGCGACTCTGCCCGGACGACCCGCTTTTGGCCTTCCCTTCATCCCCTGAAGAGGTTTGCACATCTCCCGAAGCCCGGGAAGTGTCGAGGAGGATCTTGTTCTTGCACCTTGGACAACCTATCCTCACCTTTTGTCCCTTTGGGAGCTTCTCGTCGGGCACTTTAAACCTGCCCTCACATTTATCGCAAGTTACCTCCATTCACCCTCCCTGTTCCTCAGCATCCCATTCTAGTTCTCCCCGCCATACTGGCTATCCATGGTGAGCCCGTCAATGGAAGTCGTCTTTTCACCTCTGGATGCCTTGATGGCGTCTATACCGCGGCCCACCACGGCCTTCCTGGATGCATAGCTCATAGCGGTTTCTTCTGTGATACAGTCCTTTCGATAGAGATCAATTATGCACTGATCAAATGTCATCATCCCGAAGGGCTGCCCCTGCTCTATCATCTCATAAAAAGTCTTGCCCTCAGACTCCCCGTGCAAGATGGCATCCTTGACCCTCAAGTTGCTGGCCATTATTTCAAAGGCCGCCACCCTTCCGCCGCCCTTTTTTGGCAGCAACCTCTGGCAGGCAATCCACCGCACGGTATCAGCGAGCCTGATCCGGATTTGTTTTTCCTCTTCCTGTTCAAACATCCCCACGATCCTGTTGACAGTCGAACCCGCATCCACGGTATGAAGGGTGGTGAGGACAAGGTGTCCCGTTTCCGCAGCAGACAGCCCGATCTCCATGGTCTCCCTGTCCCTCATCTCGCCTACCAGTATAACCTTCGGGGCCTGCCTTAGGGCGGCCCTCAAACCGGAAGCAAATGTATCAAAATCAGTGCCCAGTTCCCTTTGATTAAAAGTGGATTTCTTTTGGGAATGGACGAATTCAACCGGATCTTCAAGGGTGACAACATGCACTGACTTTGTCTCGTTTATGTGGTTCAGCATGGCCGCAAGCGAGGTAGACTTCCCGCTTCCTGTCGCTCCTGTTACGAGAATGATACCGTTCTTCTCCTCGGCCATCTTTCGAAAGGCAGGAGGCAATTCCATCTCGTCTATTGTCGGGACCCTGGTCGCCAGCTGGCGCATCACAGTGGAGAAGTAGCCCTTTTGGGAAAAGACATTTACCCGGAAACGGGCCTTGCCCGCCAGCTGGTATGAAGAGTCGCAGGAGCCATGTTGGAGAAGGGCCCTTGTCAGGCGCCGGTCCCCGTTGATAATATTCAGGGCGAGGATCTCTGCCTGGAAGGGTGTTATCCTGTCTATGGGAGGGTTAAGGGTCACGGGCAACAGCTCGCCCGCCGTCTCCACCTGGAAGGGCTTGTCGACCGTGACATTGAGATCCGATACGTTGTCATAGGACTCCAGCATGGCCGTGAGTATATGATCTATCTGTTGCTGCCTCATGGGGTCTGATCCTCCCTTTTTGTAACGCCGGGAAATGGCATGATATCTCCCCCTAGACCTCCGTAAAGTCAGAGGGGGGTTTCTTCAGGAAGGGCAAGAACTTTGACTTGTCGTTTGACTTCAAGTAGGCGTCATCGGCACTTATCAGCTTCTTCTGCAAGAGTTCCATGATAGCGTCATCGAGGGATTGCATGCCATATTTTTTCCCCGTCTGGATCATTGAGGGTATTTGGTAGGTCTTTCCTTCCCTGATTAAGTTTCTTACCGCGGGGCTCGCAATCATTATCTCCAGGGCCGCAACCCTCCCCTGCCCATCCCTCCGTTTGAACAGGGTTTGGGAGATCACGGCACGTATCCCGTCCGCAAGGGTGTTTCTGATCTGCTCCTGCTGGTTGACGGGAAATACCTCTATGATACGGTCGACCGTCTTTGAAGCGCTTGTCGTGTGCAGGGTGGCATAGACAAGGTGTCCCGTTGCCGAGGCTTCGATTGCGAGGGATATGGTTTCAAGGTCTCTCATCTCCCCTACCAGGATTATGTCGGGGTCTTCACGCAGAGCCCCCCTGAGGGCAGCGGCAAAAGACCTCGTATGCATACCCACTTCCCTGTGGTTCACGACGGCCATTTGGCTCTCGTGGACAAACTCAATGGGATCCTCGATGGTCAGGATATGTTCCTTCCTCGTCTTGTTTGCCTCGTGGATTACGGCTGCGAGGGTGGTCGACTTTCCGCTCCCGGTCGGCCCGGTGACAAGGACAAGCCCTCTCGGCAGGGTGGCCAACCTTTTTACGACCTTGGGTAAACCCAGCTCTTCGCATGTGGCTATCCTGGAGGGTATTTCGCGAAAAACAGCCCCCACGCCGTACTTTTGCATAAAGAAATTGGCCCTATACCTGGCAAGACCGGGAATTTCATATGCAAAATCCACATCCCCCGTCTCTTCGAATTCCTTAACCTTGTGTTCCGGGGCGATCTCATAAAGCATGGCCTTCAGGCTGTCGTTGTCCAGTTTCTTGTATTTCACGCGCTCCAGCTCACCGCCTATCCGCAACACAGGTTGCTGTCCCGCTACCAGGTGAAGGTCGGACGCTCCTTGATCATGCATTAGCTTGAAGAAGGCATCAATCTGGGCCATAAGTGTCCTCCGGGCACATAATAACTAGATCTCTACATCGGTTAGGATCTTATACATCAAGTTTCTAGATGTTGTTGTGCAATCTGCGAACAGCTACTAGATGCTGGTCTCTGGATACTGGCCGAAGATTCCGACTTTGGCGGGATGTCATCAAAGAGGTTTCTTTCTTGTCTTATCCAGTATCGAGCATCCGATATCCAGCATCGCCTTGCTCAAGCAACGCAGCTAATTTTTCCTCAACTGGTCGCTTTGAGCCGAAGCTTCGGTCAATATTATATACCCGATATGGCTTGTGATTCAACCTCTAAATGGCTGGACGTCGTCCGCTCTTTGGGATACGCCGGATCTTCTCGGTGGCTAGGACTGTTCGGTGGGTCGAATCTCCTTGACCATGACTAGGGCATCCTGGCCGTTGGGATAGAACTCTTTCTTTATCCCTAGTTCCGAAAACCCCGCTTTCTTGAAAAGTCCTCTTGCGGGGAAATTTTCCCTTGCGGTATGGAGGACGATCTTTCTTATCCCCGACTCTCCTGCCTTCTGCTCCATGCTCCTGAGGAGGCTCAGACCTATTCCTCTCCTGTGCATGCCCGGTTCCACTGCAATGGCGAGCAGTTCGGTTTCATATTGAGGGCCCATTTCTTCGGGCAGGAGATTTATCATGGCAAAGCCTACAGGCCTCTTACCATGCAGGGAAACCATGGCCAGTGTCATTCCCGAAACCAGCCACTCCTCGATTATCTTTTCATAGGGCCCGTACCGGTTGAATGCCCTGCCGCTCAGCTCTATTATGAAACCCACGTCAGATTTTCTCCCTACCCTTACCCTGATACGTCCCTTGCCTGCCGCCTTTCTCTCGGAAAAGGGCAGGCCGGCCTTGTAAGCGCGCGAGAGCCCCTTCTGGAACGTGCTATCTCTTCTGGCCTGTCTCAGGCGCGCAATTCTCTTTGTCTCGCCGTACTTGCCGAATCTTCCCCTCTTCGCCATCGCTCCCAGGGACAGTCACCTTCTTCCAGGCCCTTGCACGTGTCCTTTCTTTTGCACTCGATACCCGCGGCACTGGTTCCCCAAGAACCGAGCCGCTGACCATGGCTGAGCATGCATGTCTCGGCAAACACCGGGCCAAGCGCTCGAATCCCTATCCAGCCGTCTTGAAGCAGTTCCACTTGTCCCCGTGGGCTCGAAAGAGGTTTTTCCTTATGGATTCCACCCGTGCCCGACCTTCTTTGCCCATCGGTTCAGCCGTCTTTACCTCCGAAACCCCGAGAAGGCTCTTGATCACCTCTTTCACGGAATCCCGTTGCCCATTGACATTGTACCCGCCTTCAAGCGTCATGACCAGCTTCCCTGCGCAGCAATGATCAGCGGCTTCCATCAGGGATTGGGTCATGACTGCAAATCCCGTGGGCGTAACACCCATTCCGCCCAGGGGGTCGCCCTTGTATATATCGAATCCCGCTGACACAAGGATGATGTCCGGCCCAAATTCCAAGGCAAGGGGTTTGAGGATTCCCTCAAAGATGGCCATGTACTCGCCGTCACCGCACCCTGGGGAGAGGGGTATGTTGACTGTATATCCCTGCCCTTCCCCCCTGCCGGTCTCCCTGAAATCGCCGGTTCCAGGGTAGTAGGGATACTGGTGGGTCGAGAAATAAAGTATGGTAGAATCCTCTTCAAAGCAATGCTGTGTCCCGTTCCCATGGTGCAGGTCCCAGTCAACTATGAGAATCTTTCTCAAGTCGAGGGACACCTGGGCATACCTGGCGCCGATCGCCACGTTGTTAAACAGGCAAAAGCCCATGGCCCGAGACCTCTCCGCGTGGTGGCCGGGTGGTCGTACCAGTGCAAATGCATTGTCCAACTCGCCCGAGTTTACCATGGCAACAGCCTGGCACACCCCGCCCGCCGCGAGCAGGGCTGCCTCGTAAGAACCCGCGGAAGTCTGCGTGTCAGGGTCCAGATAGGCATATTCCTTTCCTTCCGTGGCGGCGATCCTGTCTACATAGTCCTCCGAATGAACCAGAAGGAGTTCTTCCCTCGCAGCAGGTCTTACCGGTACAGCCATGCACTTGTCCCTCATTTCCGGTTCATCAAGCATGGCATAGATAGCTTCGAGTCTCTTGGGGCTCTCCGGGTGATAGGGCCCCATGACATGATTCAAGTACCTCGCGTCCCTTACTACTCCAGTCTTGTTCATTCTTGCTCCCCTTTCCATCCCTCGATTAGACAACACAGGATCTCGACATGGAATTTATAACATAATTTCCACGGTTCTGGAAGCGGCCGTGATTTTTCCGGGCCCGGCCGAACTAGCAGGCGGATGCCTGGGCCTCGCTCACGCACTTCAGGAAAAGGGCTGTAAGAAGGGCCAGGCATGAGACGACCCTCTCAACGTGAAGCCTTTAATCATAGCCGCGCCAAGAAAACGCACCCGCGGCTTACAATCACTGGAGGTGTATCCAGGCAGGAATCCTGGAATACTAGAGTGACGGAAAAATCTTCCACCCCTTTATCTGGTTATTCCACCGCTGCGGGCTCCTTCTGCCGGGCAAGGGGCTACAAACCGATTCATCGGCTCTTCACGCGCATCTGTTCTCCATTTTGGCCGGTAGTGGGCCTTGATATTTCCAGGGTTTAAACTTATATTTGGGTAACTGGATTCTTCCAACGGTTTGCCATGTTTTTCTTTATCGCGGGCATTCAGCCCAGGAAAGTGGAAGTGGATTCTGTGCCCCGTGCGTGCCCTTCCTGTGGACTGGTGCAGGCCAGGCTAAAGAGGGTAGACCATTACCTATCGTTTTTTTTCATTCCCCTGTTTCGTGTCAAGAAAGGAGCCCCATTCCTTGAATGTGAGAATTGCGGTACCCTGTCCCACGAATCAGGAGAGCCTTGGTTCAAGAGCACCAGGGCACACGAAATGAGATGCGCCAATTGCGGTGCCCTTATTCAGTCCACGTTTCGTTTCTGCCCGGCCTGCGGCAAAAGGGTGCCGTAACCACCCCCTTTTCTTGCCTTTCTCACCACCTTGCCGTCTGGGCCGTAGCCCTGCCTGCCTGTGTTCCTCCTTGACGCCTATGGATATTTTTTCTAAACTCTAGCTCCGATTCAAAGAACAGCAGAAGGAAGGGAAGTAAGCAGAAAGCAGTAAGCAGTGAGCAGAAGGAAAGAAGGTAGACAGAAAGCAGTAAGCAGTGAGCAGAAAGAAAGAAGGTAGACAGAAAGCAGTAAGCAGTGAGCAGAAAGAAGGGGATTGGGAAATTGAGACAGAGCACGGAGGACCGAAGACAAAAAGGATGCGACCCTTGAACCTCCCCCCCGTAGGAGCAACATGTTGTTGCGATAGCGGGAAGTGACGAGTGACAAGAAGAATGAGTGAGGACAAAGCAGTAAGCAGAAGGACACGAGTCAGGAGAGAGATGTCAGAGATCAGAGCACAGAAGGCCGGGAGAGGAGTTTTTGGCACGGATTACACGGATCGTTCTGTTACGATTATCTAATGGAAACAGTGTCCAAGCCTCGCCACCTTCTTCTCTGTCCAAAGTTGGATCCTTCCTGCCTTTCCCGCGGGATGGAAGTTTTTTCAATCAAGAGACCTTGATTGAAAAAAATCTGCATCGTCCGTGCAATCCGTGTAATCCGTGCCCAAAAAAGTGACGAGATGGACCAATAAAACCAAAAAGGGAGGAGGCTGGATATGAGGCGAAAAGTCACAGTAGTAGGGGCTGGTCAGGTAGGTTCCACCACCGCTATGCGTATTGCAGAAAAGGAGCTCGCCGATGTTGTGCTAATCGACATCGTAGAAGGCGTGCCCCTTGGCAAGGCCCTGGACATCTATGAAGCCGGGCCCATAGAGCAGCATGATTGCAAGATAGTTGGTTGTACAGACCAGTACGATGCCGCAAAAGGCTCTGATATTGTCATTATTACGGCAGGTGTCCCGAGGAAGCCCGGCATGAGCAGGGACGATCTCTTGTCCATAAATATGGGTATTATGCGCTCGGTGGCAGAACA
>JAFDIC010000155.1 GCA_019308525.1 Deltaproteobacteria bacterium | reverse complement strand
TTTCCGCGCTTTTTTCCACGAGGTCCTGGCCAGCCCCTTCCCCGACAACTATCACGGCATGTCCCCTCTTCAGCAGCCTATCCCTCAGTGACTTGAGAAAACAATCGAGCGTAAAGGGAACTTCCGGGATAAGGCAGAAATTGACGTCATTATTCGCCAGGGAGGCATATGCTGCAATAAAGCCCGATTCCCTCCCCATGAGTTTGACCAGTCCGATCCCGTTTCTGGCTCCCTTGGCCTCGTTGTGCGCTGAATAAATGGCGGTCCTGGTCTCGGCCACCGCTGTTTGGAATCCGAAGGACATGTCCATGAAAGAAATATCATTGTCGATCGTCTTGGGTATCCCAACTACCGCAATTTTCAGTCCCCGACTCTCGATTTCCTTGGATATGGCTTGGGCCCCCCTTAGCGTTCCATCGCCTCCGAGAGTGAACAGGAGTTGAATCCCCATGCGCTCCAATGTATCCACCATGTCGCGGACGTCCTGTGGACCGCGGGAAGACCCCAGGATCGTGCCTCCTTCCTTGTGAATATCATTGACGACTTCCGGGGTAAGGTTCATTGGCGGATGAGCGTGCTTGGATGTAAGACCTTCATACCCGTAACGGAAACCGTAGACGGTACCAACACCGTAGTGGTAGAAAAGCCCGAAGACGACGGCCCTGATCACATCGTTGAGCCCGGGACACAGACCCCCGCATGTCACGATGCCACACCTCAATTTGGACGGCTCAAAGAAGATCTTTTCCCTGGGCCCTGCCAGTTCAAAGGAAGGAGGCGCCCCGCCTGAGCGAATGTATCTCTCCATATCGCTCAAGGCGGAATGATACAGGACTCGTTTATGGTCCTTGACAAAGTCAACCCCTCTCATGGGAGAAGGAACAGGACATTCACCAAGCCTTTGAATCGTGAAATCCGAATGATTCAATTCCATACCACACCTCTCATGCACCCGACCTCCGCAACCCTCAAGCCTTGAGCAACAGGAGCCTGAAAGTCCGATCCTGTAAACCTGCCAGGCCCACTAGCAAAGTGTTACCGCCCCCTTGGGTGCCGCCACGTAAAGCAAGACCATGGATGTGACACTATTCGGTGGTCTTGCAGGAAGTGTTTTCATATCCCTCTTGAATGATCCTGATAGCCTCATCAACGGAATCCGTGAAACGGATGAGTTGAAGGTCCGGCCCGCTTATCGTCCCCTCATTAAACAGCTCATCTTCAAAAAACCTTCGCAAAGGCTCCCAGAACTCCAGCCCCATTGCAATAATGGGAAAACATTCGATCTTATTGGTCTGCATCAGCGTAGCGGTCTCAAAGACCTCATCAAGGGTACCGAAACCTCCGGGAAGGGCCACGAAGGCCTGGGAGTACTTCACGAACATCACCTTGCGGACGAAAAAGTGATCAAACTCAACAAAGAGATCCAGGTATGGATTCGGTCTTTGTTCTTGCGGCAACTGAATGTTGCATCCTACGGTGAATCCTCCTCCCATCTTCGCCCCCCGGTTGGCCGCTTCCATGATTCCCGGGCCTCCCCCTGTCATGACTGTGAAACCCTCCCTGGCAAGCCTCTCCCCGAGTCCTTGTGCGAGCGCATAATACCTGTGGTTCTCACGGAAACGGGCCGAGCCGAACACGCTGACGCATCGTCCCAGGTTGCCGAGCCTTTGAAAACCCCGGACCAGCTCAAGGAACACCCTCGCAGCACTGGCCAGTTCCTCGGGGTGTTCTCGGCTACCCCTGAGGAACTTCTTTTCCTCGTCGTCCCTGCGGGCCATGTACCAGCCTGAGATATGGTTGGGTCGTCTTTCAGGTTCCTTCATCTCCCTTCCACCCCTTTGTTCTTGTGGACTATCTTGGCTACGTCAACCTGAAAATCTTCAAGCCTGGCAAGAATGGGTATCACATTCTGTCTTGAAAAAACTGGTCCTCTCAGCCGGGTATTTGTTCCGAAATGGTACCTGCCTGGCTCTCTTCCAGGGCCGCCAGGCCCGGAAGGACCTTGCCTTCCAGATACTCCAGGGTGGCTCCCCCGCCCGTCGAAACATGGGAGATTTTGTCGGCATACCCTGAAAGCTTGAGGGCCGCAACAGAGTCTCCTCCACCGACCACGGTGGTTGCCTCGGCGCGGGCCAGGACCTTGGCAATGGCCATTGTCCCGGCGTCAAAGGGCCTTATTTCGAACAAGCCCATTGGACCGTTCCAGAAAACGGTGCGGGCTTCTGCTATCTGTTTCGAATACAGGGCTACGGTCTCGGGTCCTATGTCCAAGCCCACCTTGTCATCCGGGATATCGCCCGAAATGGTGGTCGTTTGTACTCCCTGTTCGGCCTTTTCGGCAACGACATGGTCTACAGGCAAGAGGATCGAGATCTTCCTTTCTTCTGCCGTCCTTAGCAGTTCCTCTGCCAGTTCAATCTGGTCTTCCTCCACCTTGGACCTGCCGGTCCCAAGTCCTTTGGCCTTCAGGAACGTATAGGCCATGGCACCGCCGATCAGAATGCAGTCCACGACGGACATCAGGTTTCGGATCACGGGGATCTTGTCAGAGACCTTTGCCCCTCCGAGTATGGCCAGGAATGGTCGCTCCGGGCTTGAGATGAGCTTGTCAAGAAAGTCACATTCCCGCTTGAGGAGAAAGCCGGCTGCCTTCTCCTTGACATATGGCACCATTCCCACGGTCGATGCATGGGCCCTGTGTGCCGTTCCAAAGGCATCGTTGACATAGACCTCGGCCAGGCGAGCCAGCTTTCTTGCAAAGCCGTCATCGTTCTTTTCTTCTCCAATATGGAATCTGAGGTTTTCAAGCAGGAGGAGCATTCCCGGCTCCAGGTCATTTGCCATTGCTTCCACTTCGGGCCCAACGCAATCAGGAGCCATCCTCACCCGGGTCTTGACAAGATTTTCCAGGGCGATGCCGACCGACCTGAGACTCAAGGCGGGATTTCTCTCTCCCTTCGGCCTTCCCAGGTGAGAGGCGAGTATGACTCTTGCTCCTTGATCGAGCGCAAATCTTATGGTCGGCAACGCCGCCTCGATCCTGGTGGGGTCTTTCACCTTGCCCTCGGCCAGGGGGACGTTGAAATCAACGCGGATGAAGGTCTTCTTGCCTTTCAGCTCAAGCTTGTCAATAGTCTTGAATTTCACGGCCATGGGGAACCTCCTTTCTTCAAGAATGTCCACTCTTCCCTGAAGGGCACGAAAATCCGCGGCAGCAGGCCGCTCGTGAGTGTCAGCACGGGTTGAAAAAACAGCCTCAAAGATAACAATTCATCTTTCAAAATCAACGTCAAAGGGTCAACAAAGGGAATCACCGACAATCTGCAAGGCCAGGGGGAATCGAGAGCGAAGGCAGTGCTCCATTGAAACCCCCTCTTGTAATACCAACAAACATAAAACTACACCAAATACAAAATAAATGCTATAGTCTAAATCAAACGCGAGCAAACCTGAAAAGAAAACCATATGAAGTTTGAGAAGGCGAACCTATCCGGTATCATTGACTTCTTGAAGACGGATATCTGGAGGATCCGTTCCAGGGACCTTTCCGGCAGGGAATATCTCTTGCTGCGTATACTACGAATACTCATTCTTAGCATTCGTGGCGTGATGGAAGATCGGTGCATGCTGAGGGCCTCGGCGCTGACCTTCTATTCCTTGCTTTCCATTGTGCCTGTGGTGGCAATGGTATTCGGTGTCGCAAAGGGATTTGGCTTTGAAAAGACCCTGGAGGACACCCTGTACAAGAACTTCCAGGGTCAAGAAGAGATCATTTCCAAGATCGTCACCTTTGCCCAGGCAACACTGGAGAATGTAAAGGGGGGTCTTGTTGCCGGAATCGGTCTCTTCGTCCTGTTTTACACCATCATAAAAATACTCTCACACATCGAAAATGCTTTCAACGACATCTGGGGCGTAAAGAGATCCAGGAGCTTTGGGAGGAAGATAACGGACTACCTTTCCTTGACCATGATTACGCCCATCCTGTTCATGATGTCCAGTGCCTTGACCGTAATGATCAACAGCAGCGCAAGGATGATCATCAACAGAATTCCAGCCCTCGAAACAATCGGTCCGGCCATTTTTTTCCCCATGAAACTCCTGTCCTACTGTGTGCTGTGGGTCCTGTTTGTCTTTCTCTACACCTTTCTTCCCAATACCAGGGTCAATTTCAAGTCCGGGATCGTGGGTGGCATTGTTGCGGGCACCATGTATGGGGTATTCCAGTGGATCTATATCCATTTTCAGATAGGCGTAGCAAAATACAATGCAATCTACGGCAGTTTTGCAGCCCTACCCCTGTTTTTCATGTGGCTTCAGTTCAGTTGGATCATCGTCCTTTTCGGGGCAGAGCTGGCCTTCGCCCATCAAAACGTAGATACCTATGAATTTGAACAGGATTGCCTGAACGTGAGCCAGTCCTTCAAGAGGCTCCTGTCCTTGATGATCGTACACCTCCTGGTGAAGCAGTTCCGCAGTGGTGGTACGGTCTGGGACGAGGCTGGGATCTCGCACACCTTGGATATCCCCGTCCGGCTGGTCCGTCAAATCATGTACGATCTGGTGAGCGCAGGTATCGTATCGGAGATCAACGTGGCAGAGGACGGGATTATTGCTTACCAACCAGCCCGTGATCCCGATACCATGACGATCAAATCCGTTGTGGACGCCCTTGAAGGGTACGGCAGTGATAACATCCCGGTTATCAGGTCAAAGGAACTGGAAAAGATAGAGGAGAGCCTGAAGAGCTTTAGCGAGATCGTGGAGAGATCTCCGGCCAACTTGCTTCTCAAGGACATATGATAGATGATGGGTCCCTGATCTGTCAGGCACGAAGCCGGCAAGACATATTTTTTTGAGAAAGGAGAATATCATGCTGGAAGAGAGGACGGTGTTCATGAATGGTGAATTTGTGGCCTGGAACGAGGCCCGGGCCCACATAATGTCTCACAGTTTTGCACGCGGATCGGCCATATTCGAGGTCCTGGGATTCCACGATACTGACCAAGGGCCAGGGGTTTTTCGGCTGGATGAGCACTTGAAGCGCCTCTTCAGGACCGCAGAGCTTCTGGACATGGAGATACCCATGTCCACGGATTCACTCCATGAATCGGTACTTGAGACCATAAGACGAAATACCCTGAAAGAGGGGACCATCAAGATAGTTGGGTATTATCCGCAGGTAAGCCTGAGGATTACCCCCCCGGGCAGGGTAATCGATATCAGCATCTTTGTATTGAACTTTTTCGAGGACATGGACGGACCCGCCTTTCCCTTCACGGAAGGGACTTCCCTATGTGTTTCCAGGTGGCGCAAGCTTGATCCTCAGACAGTTCCAATAGAGGCAAAGGTGGCGGCCAATTACCTGAACGGTATAATGGCCAGAAAGGATGCGGAAGCCCGGGGCTTTGAACACGCCCTCATGCTGGATACCCAGGGTTTCATTGCCGAAGGCGGAACAGAATCGGTATTCCTGGTTCACGACGGTATCCTGATGACTCCTTGCCTGGGAACCGTCCTACAGAGTATCACCAGGAAATCCATAATCCAGGTCGCCAAGGTCCTTGGTGTCGAGTGCATTGAAAGGCGTATCCCCCGGGAAATGCTCATGGAAGCCGACGAGATCTTTCTCTCTGGGACCCCCATGAAAGTCCTGCCGGTGAGAAAGATAGAAGAGCGTCCCTTTGAAAAGGTCCCTGGCCCCTTGACAAAGAGGTTTTTTGACCTCATGGAAGATGTTGTGAAGGGCAAGGATGAGAGGTTCAAGGACTGGCTATTTCCCGTCTAATATCATAGCCGAGGATTCCGGCAATGGGGGATGGGACAGGCTCAAGGCGACGAGATTCCTAAATCTCATTTGCCCTTGACACCGCACCCCATTTCCCATATATCCCACCCATTGGAAATTTTCTATCCAGTTGGCGCAAAACACAGACGGGGAGGAATGAATATGAGAGAGAAGAGATCCTGGTCCATCGGCCTTGTTATCTGTTGCCTGACGCTGGTCCTGTTTTCACCCGCAATCGGGAAGGGAGCAGACAAGCCTTTTGTTTTCGGTATGTTATTGGTCGGCCCTTACAATGATCGGGGCTGGAGCCAGGCCCATTACGAGGCGGGAAGATACGTGGAGGAGAAGATCCCGGGGACCAAGATGATATATATCGACAAGGTAAACCCTGCGGACAGGCCGGGTATCACCATACCCCAGCTCGTGGATGACCTCGTTTCAAAGGGAGCCAGGCTTATCATAGGGAATTCGGATGACATGAAGGATGGCACCAGGGAAGCGGCGCTCTTGCATCCCGATACCTATTTCATCCATGTCTCCGGGGATGACGTCATCACAGGAAAGGCCCCTGAGAATCTCAGTAACCTCATGGGTCGAATGGAATACGCAAAGATGATGGCCGGTTTTGCGGCCGCCCTGATGACCCGTACCGGCAAGATCGGATACCTTGGCCCCTTGATAAACGAGGAAACCAGGAGACTCGCCGCCTCCTGCTATTTAGGGGCCCGCTATGCGTGGGAGAAGGTGCTTCACAACGACCCGAAAGACCTGAGCTTTCAAGTGATGTGGATAGGATTCTGGTTCAACATCCCTGGAGTCACGGCTGATCCCACGCAAGTGGCGCAGAATTTCTTCAACAGGGGGCACGATGTGGTCATTTCGGGCATAGACACCACTGAGGCCCTGATGGTGGCAAGGCAGAAGAGAAAAGAGGGTAAAGAGGTTTGGGCAATCCCCTATGACTATGAGGGGGCCTGCGCCGGAGCTGAGGAAGTCTGTCTCGGGGTTCCCTATTTCAATTGGGGCCCAGGATATGTACACTTTATCAAGGGTATATTGGAAGGCAAGTGGAAACAGGAATGGCTCTGGCTGGGGCCTGATTGGAATGACATAAACAACCCTGATACCAGTAATGTCGGGTTTTTGCCGGGAAAGGCCCTTTCTTCCTCGGCGAGGAGCGCTCTCGATCGGTTCATTTCGGACCTGGGATCAAGGAGGGTGGAGCTATTCAAGGGACCCCTCTACTACCAGGACGGAACGGTGTTTGTAAAAGCCGGCCGGGTTGCTACTGATAGACAGATCTGGTACATGGAGCAGCTCCTGGAAGGTATGAAAGGGCAGAGCAGAGCAAAATGAATTTCCCGTGTCAGGCCCTTCGACTTGTTGGGCTTGCCTTAGGTTATGGCTGCGAGGGGTCTCATCGTCAGGATGCTGGAGTGGAAGGCCTTCAAGACCTCTTGATCGATGGAAGGAGTTCCTTGTGAGACCCCCCCGCTATAACCCACATAGACCCTGATCGAACTCTCCTACAACCACAGGTATCCTCCAGAACGAAGCCAAATGCTGCAAGTACAGGGATTCAAGTCTTCGGATGGAGAATTAGCCGAATTTTTTGAAGATGAAGGTCAGTTTTAGAGACATCCACAAGCATTACGGGGCCCTGAGGGCAAATGACGGTATAGATATGGACGTGGAGGCGGGAACCATCCACGGGATCCTGGGAGAAAACGGTGCGGGGAAAAGCACCCTTATGAAGATCTTGGCAGGATACGTGAGGAGAACCGCCGGGTCGATCCTTCTCGATGGAAAACCCGTGGATTACAACGGCCCCAAGGAAGCCACCAGCCTGGGGATCGGAATGCTATATCAGGACCCCTTGGATTTTCCTTCTCTTTCCGTACTGGAAAACTACATGATTGGCCAGGCCCGGGGGTTCGGCCGGAAGAAGTCATATTTCAGGGGGAAGTTGAAGGAGTCGGCTGCCCATTTTGGGTTCAATGTGGATCCTGATAGGCCTGTGGAATCTCTTTCAGTGGGAGAGCGCCAGCAACTGGAAATCCTCAGGCTCATGGCCATCGGGGTCCGGGTCTTGATCTTGGATGAACCCACCACCGGCATATCAAGGCTACAGAGGGAGATACTTTTCAGGGCCCTTAAAAGGCTGGTCGACGAGGGGAAGACCGTCCTTTTTGTCTCCCATAAGCTCGAAGACGTGGAGGCCTTCTGTGACCGGGTTACGATCCTGAGAAAGGGCCGGGTGAGGGGAGAGATGTCAAGGCCCCTGGATACGGAGAAGATCTTGAGGTGGATGTTCGGAAGCCTCCCCTTAACGCCCCCGTGCCCCCGGGTCACCCAGGGTCCTCCCAGCCTGCTCATGAAAGATTTGAGTGTTTCCCTGGGCAGGGTAGGGCTTTACCAATGTGATGTTGAAATAAGGGCGGGAGAGGTCGTAGGCCTGGCCGGTCTTGAAGGCAGTGGCCAGGGCATATTCCTGAGGGTGGCCGCAGGCCTGATAAGACCGGATCGGGGCCTGATCAGGGTGGGGGAGAGGCCGATGACCGGAGGAGACCA